>JACCRK010000178.1 GCA_013813565.1 Herpetosiphonaceae bacterium | reverse complement strand
GAGTTGTAGCTGCCCGCCCACGAGTTGTAGCTGCCCGCCCACGAGTTGTAGCTGCCCGCCCAGGAATTATATCCGGGCAAGGTCACGGTCGGAGCAGGATAGGTAAACGCATGGGTGTCGCTCATGTATTCGGTCAATCCCAGATAGTGGGTTCCATTTTCATGATTGCGATCATCGGCCAGACTCAGACCCTGATTCGCGGCCTGCGTTGTGGTCCCCGTGATCATGGCACTGGGATTTACTTTGCCAGCCCCTTGTTGCCACACACTTGCGGCCGCGTTGCCCTGTCCATCAGTAGCCACCTGCGCGGTGGTGATGAGGCGATATTTGACCTGATTATTGGTGAGGGTTGGTTCATCCTCAAGGAGCAGGGCGACAAGACCGCTGGTCTCTGCCGCTGCCATCGAGGTGCCGCTCAGCGCATAGTAGTTCAGATCCACCGCCGATTTGAATTTCGGTAGTTCAAGTTTGGCTTTTTCGCGCATGAGACCCGCCTGGGGCGCGAGGACACTGCCCGCCGGGAGCGGCGCAATCACCCGCGATCCCGCAATGACCACATCGGGTTTGATAAACTTGCTTTCGGTGGGGCCAGCAGCGGAATACTGGGCCAAGGCATCAATCCCATTCGCTGTGTACCGTCCCGGTTTCAAGGCCCCGACGGTAATCACGTAGGGCACGTTGCCCGGAACTGTAATGGTGGCGGGACGTGGACCGGTATTGCCTGCAGCAACGACGACCGTAATGCCGGCATCCCAGGCGGCCATGACGGCTTGATTGAGCGGGTCAAACCAATAGGGGCCATGGATATCGGCCTGAATGGAGAGGTTGAGCACCCGGATGCCGAGCGTCGCTCGCTGGCTGATCACCCATTCAATCGCCGCAATGATGCGGCTATAGGGCGCCCGGCCATCTGCATCAAGGGCGCGGACGACGACCAGATTGGCGCCCGGCGCAATGCCCACGGTGGCCTTGGAGAAGCCTGGCGTGTTGGCTTTCCGCCCATCAGCGAGGGTGGCCACCACATGGGTGCCATGGCCATACGGATCGGCACTATTCACGATGGGGGTCGTGGTGACCAGATCTTTGTAGACGACAAACCAGGGAAGTGGGAGGGATTCGCTGAAAAGACGCGTGGCACTAAGGGATGGCAGACGCGCTTGACCAACTCCATAGGCCAAGGTATTGGTACTGACCTGCGTCCATTGGTCGGGTTTATCGAGGGGGGGCATGCCGGAGTCAATCACCGCCACGGTGACCCCAGCGCCGGTAAGGCCGTTCTGCTGGAGCGCGCTCGCCCCGATGGCTTCGGAAGGATACAGCAAGGATGTGGGTGGCTCTGTTGCGGAGTCCAGGAGTGTTGCCGCCCCAGTGACCATGCCATCCGGGATGATGTGCAGGCCTGCCGCCTGGAGGGTTGGCAGCGCGCTGGACGGAATATCGGCAACTAACACCTGACTGTGTGCCAGGGCCATGATGATTACGCCACCGACTGCCTGCACCGCCGTACGACTGGTGGGCAGTGCGGCTCCGGAAATCAGCACCCGGATGGGAGCGCGTGTAGATGCGGGTCCACGGGGCACGGTGGATGCCAACATCCCGAGTACGAGCAGCAGCGCGATGCTGCGGCCAAGAATGCGCAGACACCGCCGAAGGTTCGTCATGCCAGATTCCTCTTTCACACTGATAGAACGTGCGCGCCACAGCGCACCATGACGATAGCTAGCACGAGGTATACCACTACGAGCGACTGTAGGATGTGCGACGCTCCATCCGCATCGCACGTCGAATGGATGACCGTCACGGAGCGACCAACGACCGGCGAATGAGCCACCACACCTCCCAGGAAGTTGCTCCACAGAAGGTCCCTTCTGTGTAGTCAGTCTTGACATTCATGCTATACTGACCGTCAAGAAGCCCGCACATGTTTGGCACTAACGTCAATTATTGACTACACAGAAGGTGAACATAGGCATGCACGCCCATCTCCTCCCTGAATCCGATAGCTGTTCGCCATGGATGAATCACTATCTCGATCTCGTCATCCGAGGGGTTCGTTCACCGGCCATCACGAAGAAAATTGTGCTTCATTTGCAGCGGTTTCAGCAGTTTCTCGTTGCCAGCTATGGGCACGATCATCTGTCGGTCTGCCTGCGCCGGGATGTCCTTTCCTGGCAGCAGGCCTTACAGGATCAATCCTTGGCGGTTACGACCATTAATAATCACCTTGCTTCGCTGTCAACCTTTACCACCTGGGTTCATGCCCGCCAGCCGGAGCTCTTTCCGATGGGCGATCCAACCAAGGGGATCCGCGAGCTGGCGCTGCCGCCGCTCGAACCGCGCACCCTTGATGCCACGCAGGTGCGCTCGCTTAAAAACCTCTGCGATCGTCTGCCCCGGTATCATCAGCGCCATAATGGGGTTCTGCGCGCCACTGCGCGACCCATCCGCGATCGTGCGATCATTTTTGTCTTCCTTTCCACGGGGTTGCGCCGTGAGGAACTCGTCAACCTTAATCTGAATCACCTTGAGCCGGCCGAGCCGTTGCTCCTCCGCAGTGCGCGACGCGCCCGCATGGTGCGGGTGAAAGGCAAGGGCCAGACCGAGCGCTCGGTCTTTCTCTCGGCGGATGCCCGCCATGCCCTGGCGGACTACCTGGAGCAGGAACGACCACGCGATACGACGGCAGAAACGACGGCACTCTTTCTGAGTGCGACCGGGATCGCGGCGCGGGCCGACGATGGGCGGCTGTCGCCGCGCGCCATCAACCTGATTCTGGAGCAGATTGGGCGCTGGCATGATGCTGATTGCCCTGATGTACAGCGGCGGATTTCTCCATTGCGACCCCACGACCTGCGGCATACGTTTGCCTTTCATCTCGCCCAAACCACGCGTGCCGATGCCTATGAACTAGAACGCCGCCTGGGCCACCGCTCACAACGCTATATTCAACGCTATACCAATCCACCGGAAGCGGTCGCAGCGGGCTACGTGGAGGACTTCTAACGAAGGAGGACTGACGATGGCTGCCGTGGTGCTCACGGATCTTACAGAGGACGAACGAACAACGGCCCTGACGCGCTTTCATGTCCTGCAGCCGGCCCTCGAACACGGTGTGCCGTTAAGTACGGTCGCGCAAACCCACCAGATTCCCGTGCGTACCCTTTGGCGCTGGGTGGCGCGGTATCGCGCCACCGGACTTGTGGGGCTGGCACGAAAGCCACGATCCGATCATGGGCACCATCGCGTGCCAGACCATCTCCAAACCATCATCGAAGGACTGGCCCTCCAAAAACCTCGCCCTTCCATCGCCGGTATCCATCGCCAGCTTACTGAGGTTGCATCACAGCAGGGGTGGCCCATGCCGAGTTATGGCACGGTCTATACGATTGTGCAGCAGCTTGATCCGGGCATGATCACGCTTGCGCATGAAGGGGAGCGCGCCTATGAAGAAACCTTTGATCTCCTCTACCGTCGCGAGGTGACGCGACCCAATGAAAGCTGGCAGGCGGATCATACGCCGCTTGATATCTGGCTCATCACTCCGCAGGGAAACCCGGCACGTCCCTGGCTCACCATCATCCTTGATGAGTATAGTCGGAGCGTCGCCGGCTATTTTCTCAGTTTTACCGCACCGTCAGCGCTGCACACCGCACTTGCGCTCCATCAGGCTATCTGGCGGAAAAGCGATCCGCGCTGGCCTATCTGTGGCATTCCAGAACGCTTCTATACCGATCATGGATCGGACTTTACCTCGCTCCACATGGAACAGGTAAGCGCGGATCTTAAAATGCAGCTGGTGTTTTCGCATCCTGGACATCCGCGTGGTCGTGGCAAAATTGAGCGCTTCTTCAAAACGATTAATCAACTCTTCCTCGCAAACCAGCCAGGGTACACCCCAGCGGGATCACCGCCATGTCCACCTGCCTTGACACTGCCGCAATTTGAAGCACGCTTCCTCGAATTTGTGGTGGAAACCTATCATCAACGACGGCACAGTGAACACAAGCACGCACCAGTGCTCCGCTGGGCCACCCATGCGTTTGTTCCCCAGATGCCTGATTCGCTCGAGCAGCTCGATCTCTTACTCTTAACGGTTGCGAAAGCGCGAAAAGTCCATCAAGACGGTATCCATTTTCATGGATTCCGCTATCTTGATCCGACGTTGGCCGCCTATGTTGGCGAGTCCGTCATCATTCGGTATGACCCGCGCGATATGGCGGAAATCCGCATCTATCACGATCAGATGTTTGTGTGTCGCGCTATTTGTCAGGAACTGGCCAACCACCAGGTGAGTTTAAAAGAGATTATCACGGCGCGTACAGCCCAGCGTCGTGCCATCCGTCACGGCATCACCGATCGATCGGCCATCATTAAGACCTATCTCAGCGCACATTCGGTGGAGACCACCACCGATACGTCCAGTACCGACCCGGTTCCTTCCACCCAGCCTCATGACCCGCCACGACTCAAGAGGTATGAACATGAGTAATGCACCAGCACCACCGCCCACATGTATTGTGACCAAGGAATATCGCCGCTTCATGGAGGTGTGTGAAGCCTGTCGTCAGTATCGCTACATTGGCGTCTGTTATGGCGCTCCCGGCGTCGGCAAAACATGGTCGGCAACCAGCTATACGAAATGGTCGTTGATTCAGGCATGGTGGAATGTGTTTCTCTGGCCCGACCGCGAGCGTCCACCCATTGATGACTTGCGTCACTGTCGCTCCATGTTGTACACCGCACCGGTCGTCAATAGCCCAGGCCGTATCCTTTCAGATATTACGCAGTTGCGGAGCCAGGTGGGGGCAATTGTTGATCGCGCCATCCACCTCGATGCTGGTGATGCCCCGCGAGACATGCATACGCGCCACACCGATTATATGGAATTATTGATTATTGATGAGGCAGACCGACTCAAAGCACAAAGCTTAGAACAAGTTCGTGACATTGCGGATCAGACCCAGATCGGGATCATCTTAATGGGGATGCCGGGGTTCGAAAAGCGGCTATCACGCTATGCGCAGCTCTACTCACGAGTTGGCTTCGTCCACCAGTTCCGCGCACTCTCAGCTGAAGAGCTACGGTTTATCCTCGAGCAACGGTGGAAGGCCTTGGGCATGGCACTTGATACAGAAGAATTCACGGATATGGAAGCGGTCGCGACCATCGTGCGCATTACTGGGGGGAACTTCCGCTTGATCCAGCGCTTGTTTACCCAAATAGAACGGATTCTGACGATCAACAACCTGCATGGCATCTCGAAAGAAGTCATCGAAGCCGCACGCGAGAATTTAGTGATCGGCGTTGTATAACACCAACGATGCGACTGCCCAATCCATGCGCAAAAGAAGCGCCAGAGGAGGACATACCATGGCAGGACACCAGGTCGGCTACATGCGGATCAGCAGTCTGGATCAGAGTCTCGAGCACCAGCTCGACGGCGTGCCGCTTGATCATCTCTTTACCGATCATGCCTCGGGCAAGGACGCCACGCGGCCTGAGCTGGCCCGGCTCCTGGCCTTCGTGCGCTCGGGCGATACGGTGGTGGTGCAGAGCATGGATCGCCTGGCGCGCACCCTCAACGATCTGCGCCAGATTGTGCAAGGACTTATCAACCGTGGCATCCAGATCCAGTTTCTCAAAGAAGGAATTACCTTCACGGGCGAGGACTCGCCGACGGCGACCCTGATCCTCTCCGCCATGGGGACCTTTGCGGAGTTTGAACGGGCACTCATCCGCGAGCGCCAACGCGAAGGCATTGCCCTGGCCAAACAACGCGGGGTCTATACCGGAGGGAAAAAAGTCCTCTCGCCCGGGACGATTGCGCACCTCAAAGCACGAGCTGCCGCTGGCGAATCCAAAACACAGCTTGCCCGCGATAGCGGGATTAGTCGGGAAACGCTCTACCGGTATCTCGACAATGAGTGAACGTTCCACGATATGGTTTTGACGGGTAGTGCCCATCGGTGTGCCTGCAGTATAAGGATGCTGAGGAGGAGGTAAGGAGAGTGCCACATATTTCTGAAGATTTGATGCCATATACTTCTGAAAGTTACAGCATTTCTTGACAGATTCTTTCAACGGTTATAGACTCTATCCTGACAGATCGCTACACGAGGGAGAATACGTATGGCGGGACATCGGGTTGGGTATGTACGGGTCAGCAGTTTTGACCAGAATCCAGAGCGCCAACTTGAGGGACTGCCCCTCGAGCGCGTCTTTACCGACCACGCCTCCGGCAAAGATGCCCAGCGGCCGCAACTCGCTGCGCTCCTGGCCTTTGTACGTCCTGGCGATACGGTCGTGGTGCACAGTATGGATCGCCTGGCCCGCAACCTCGACGACTTGCGGCAGATCGTCCAAGGCCTAACCCGCCGCAACATCCAGATCCAGTTTGTCAAAGAAGGACTGACGTTCACGGGCGAAGACTCGCCCATGGCCACATTACTATTGTCGGTGATGGGCGCCTTTGCCGAGTTCGAGCGGGCGCTGATCCGCGAGCGGCAGCGCGAGGGCATTGCCGTGGCCAAGCAGCGTGGTGTCTACGTGGGGCGGAAGAAGGCGCTCGATCCGGTCGCCATTGCCCAGCTCAAAGCGCGCGCCGCCGCTGGCGAACCCAAGGCCTCGCTCGCCCGCGAGGCGGGCATCAGCCGCGAAACGCTCTACCAATATCTTCGGCACGACTGACCACGCTGACGATGACCAGATCGACGTATCGATACGAGGACACCCTACGCCCTGGTGTCCCGGCAGGCAAGGACCACACCCATGAAAACCATTACCATCCAAGCGCGGATTGCCCATGGCCGCATGGTGACCGAACTCCCGGTTGACCTCGACGGGGTGTATACCGTAACCGTCCAGCTTGATGATCGTCCCACGGCGGAGTCCCCGCCATCCCCCAGCAGTCTCGTTGATGCGCTGCAGCCGGTGTCCCTCCATGGCTGGCCGGCGAACAGCCGTTTTGGCCGCGATGAACTCTATGATGAGGATGGCCGATGACGGCGCCACTGGCCATTTTTATTGATACCAACATCCTCGTCTATGCCTCGCTCCCCGAGTCACCGTGGCATGACGTCGCGCAAACGACGCTGCGGCGCATCGAGAGCGAGCAGCGCCTGTGTTGCATCAGCAACCAGGTTATTCGCGAGTACTACACCACCTTGACGCGAGCGGATGCGCAGGGTCGGCTCCCAGATCGGCATCTGGTCTTGGCCAATATTCGGGCGATGGAAACGCGCTGGACGATCCTGAGCGATACCGCTGATGTGCGCAAGGAACTGCTCGTTCTGGCGGATGTGCTGCCCATTGGCGGGCGACAGATTCACGATGCCAACCTCGTGGCCACCATGCTGGCCTATGGCATTCCTGAGCTCCTGACCAATAACCCCGGGCATTTTCAGCGGTTCACTGATCGCATAACCGTGCAGTCACTGGAAAGGCCATCGGACGACTAGGAGCGCAGGACAACGTCGGGGGTACCTGCGGTTTGGCGTAGACAGACATGGGACCTAATGCGCCCATGCGGACGCATGCCTGCCCCCGACTTTTTTCGTGCTCTCCTTGAAGCCCTGACAGTCATGTGATTATAGAATAATCACGTTGACGCACAAGCAGATGGATAGCAGCACGAGTGTTCGCTGCCAGAAACCGGGGCGCGGTGGGGTGTTGCGGCTAAAAAAGGCTTACGGGTCAATCATTTGCAATGATGCGCGGTCAACCCTACCGTAGTACCATCGGTATGAGCACTTAGCGGCGGAAATTGACCAATTTTGCGCTCCTGGCTCCGATACTGCGCGTTCGGTCACGTTAAACGACTGACAAGAGACAATGGATTAATACTCGTGCCGTTTTTGGCCGAATGGACATGGATCCCATAGGTGGCGGAAAATCTTCATGATTTGAGATGGAGGGAAACGTGCGATGGCATTGCCGTCTGGTTCATCGTCGTCCGGGCCGCGCCGCAGCCCGCTGACGCGACTTTTTCCGGCCGCTCGGGCGACGATCGCGTCCCCGCTGCCGCCGGAAGAGGTGTGGCGTCGGCTGCTCGGCCCCAACGCGCAGGAGTGGCAGATTGGCGAAAGCCGCCGCTACACGGTGCGCCCCCGCCCAAACGGACCCATCCTGGATATCGACGGGCCGTATGGCGCCAAGAAGATCGGCCTTACCACCGAGGCGACCGTGCATGCCGTTGCGGGTGGCACCAGCCTTGCGTTGACCAGCTGGATGAGCAGCATGCCGCTCTTGCTGATGACCGTGGGTCTGCTTTGCCTGACCCTGGTGCCACTGGTGCTGCGCTTTTCCGTTTCCGTGCCGCCGCTGGTGCTGCTGGTCGTGCTGTATGGGGCTGGCCTGATCAGCCTGAAATCCGAGGCCTACCTGATCAAACACTCCTGCGCCAGCTGCCTCGGCGAAGACCCGCGCCGGGTATAGACGAGGGCCTACGAGGTATTAAAACGGAGGTGTGGCTTGATTACGGTGTGGGTTGTTATCGGCATACTGGTGCTGGTGATAGTTGTGGTGGTGTATCACCAGTCGTCTGGCGGGTGGCGGCCGCCCACGATTAATGCCCCCATGGTCTCGCAGTTGCGCTTGCCCGGCGATGTCCGCCAGCGGATCGACGTACTGCTGGACCAGGGCAAGAAGATCGAGGCGATCAGAGAAGTGCGCGCGGCGACCGGGGTTGGCCTCAAGGAGGCGAAGGACTATGTCGAGGACGTGCGGGCCGGCGTGCGGGCGGTCAGCACCGCCGCAGACTATGCCCAGCCGATCGCAGCGGGCATCATCACCCTCAGCCAGGATGTCGAGCACACGGTGCGTCGCGAGATCGCTGCCGGCAACAAAATCATGGCCATCAAACTGGTTCGCGAGGCTACCGATGCAGGTCTCAAACAGGCCAAGGACTTCGTCGAGGCCATGGCGGTCAGCATCATTCCGGCCGACGTCGCTGTGGATGACGCCCATCCGATCGCATCGGGCGTCATCGCGCTCAGCCCGGACATCGAGCGCGAGGTGCGCTGCGTGCTGACCGCCGGTAACAAGATCACCGCGATCAGAATCGTGCGCGAAGCCAGCGGCGCCGGACTCAAGGCGGCCAAGGACTTCGTCGATCGGATGTGAACAGGATGGTGGACCGAAGGGTATAGAAACGGCGCGATGCGGGCAAACCATGCCTCGATGGGATATGGTAACGATTGAGACTGTCGCCGAAGCCCTCACTAGTGGCCCCTGCTATGCTGTCGATATCTATAAACGAGCAAACGGCGATCGGCAAAGTAAACAGAATCATCTTGGGGTTAAACAAGATTCCCTCAGAAAGTAATACTTATATGTTTTTGGCCAGTAGAAAGCCATAATTTGAGAAGTTCTAGCAAATGCTAAAAATGCAGATCCTCGATAATTGAAAGATAATTCCGGCTTTTCCATGATCTGGTTGACGAGCATTCCAGCGTGATTTTTATCAATTGGAGGCCATATGTGTCAGATAACGCGCATTACAGCGCATGTCCTGGTGCGGCGAACTAATCCAGCAGTGGCTAAAATCGCACAGATGGGTGCAGATGAGCGATATCGAGGGAATATTCATCTGAGACCGCATAGACACCTACTGATCATGCAGGATTGACGCAGACCCTGCAACCATTTAGATGCGATTACCCTGAGTCTCGCGTTACTGTGTTTTGACATTTACTCTTACTGCTGCTATTCTCTTTCCTGAGAGTCTATCCACTACTTTACAGATTGTATTAACTGCCAAAACAAAACTAAATATCCCTGGAGCGATCCAGTTATCAGTAAGTCACCATTTGGCCGGTGTCAGCGATCCAATGTCACCTGAATGGGTCCGACACCCGTCAAATGAGCGTGATCTGGAGTGTTCCCGCTATCTCTTGGCGCTAAGCTGCCGAGGTTTTACACTTCAAGCTACTGAAATGGTGACTTACTGGTTATCTATCAAATGACATCTCCAACTATAATGAAAGGAGAATCTATTTAGAGATCGATACTAACAACACTGGTTAAATAGGTATCTATCGCAACAGTCTTCGACAATATATTAATATTAGGATATATCTTCATGCTACTATGCAAAAAATCACTATTTAACCACTGTTGCTACTTCAAATCACGAAATCGAGAAACGAGAGTTTGCCATGGGTTATCTGCAACAAACAATTGAAACACGCGGCAACAAACCCCAAGCGCATATCCATCCCACGTTCTGTGCGATGAGTGAGTTTCTTGATCTGAAAGACTCGTTCCAACAAACTAAACACGGTTTCAACCAAAAATCGGCAGTTCCAGACGCCACGCGCACAGATTTTAATCGGCACACCATCATCCTCGTCAGCACGGACCCGAAATCCGCTATCACCGAGGGCAATTGTCCGCTCCTCCTGCCAGTCCACCACCTCGCGAAATTCCTGATCGCTGACGTTGGCCGGCAGCCATTGCCATTCGACGACCTCGCCCCGCTGATTGATCAGCCAGGCCAGTTTGATGCCGACAATCCAGCGATGGTTCGAGATCCCTTTCTTCCCGAGGGGTTCCGTACTGCGCCCTTCACGTCGGGGATGAATCAGCTCGATCCCGAACGAGTCGATGATGCCCAAGACGGTGGGATCGGCCAAAAAACGATCAGTGTACCGCTGCGCGTTGACCAGCAGCCGATACAGCCGCGACTGCTCCGGCAATGCCCCAAACAGGTGGGCATAATTGGCCCGCAACCAGCGATAAAAGGCGCGATAACTGAGGCCTTTGAGGGCCAACAGCAGGCCAATCGTCACGACTTCGCTGGGGTGCAGTTTGGCCTGCGGATGTTTTTTGACAGCACCGATCTGATCATCGACAATACACAACAAGCGGATGATAATCTCGTCCGTGGGCATCGAATGTCCTCCATGGTACGGTTTCAGCACCAGTATCATAGAGGACGTTCGTGCGTTTAGCCAATCGGTTCAGGTGGAAATAGTGGTTTATGTTCACTATTTCTGTTAATCGAACTAGCAACACTGGTTGATAATGCAACACCTATTCTGTAAATTGTCATGGATTCCTTGAAATCCGTCGTCGTTAGGCGGCCTCAAAGGTCAGATAGGTCTTGCCAGTTTCCCACTCCTCGCTGATCTCCATCAGGATCGCAC
>JACCRK010000171.1 GCA_013813565.1 Herpetosiphonaceae bacterium | reverse complement strand
CCTGATGCCATTGCGGATCGTTCCACGATGATCCGCAATGGCATCAGGCCATCTGTGAAAGGAGAGCTTCCATAGACACTGCTCTACGGGCAACACAAACTGCCTTCAATGCGGCAGCCTCGTGGTGTGCGGCGCAGGAAGGAATGGTAGATAGACGGCTCTGTGGTGAGTCCAAAGAGCTGCCGGCTCGGCCGCTGGCTGGTTCTATTGCACGATATAACCTGGAAGATCCTGCTTGATTCGCGACAAGCTCTAAAATTGAAAAGCCACAGCCCGCAGAACGTACGCTGCGGGCTGTGGCTTTTTTGAGGGCTGTGATCAGCTATTCGACCCGCGCTCCTCGACAATCGGCAGGTAGGCCCGCCAGGGGCCGATCGCAGCGGCGTAGACCTTGGCCATGGTGCGGACGATCTGGCCCAGGTGGTTGAGGTCGTGCACCACCCAGGTCGCCAGCAGCTGCGCCAGCCGGACCTCGCCGAACTCGGGGTGCTGCCCGGTGCGATCCAGGTCCGCGCTGCTCAGGCTCATGGCCTCCAGCGCGGCAATATTTTCGCGCCGCAGCTCGGCGAACAGCGCCAGCAGCGCGCCGGCGGCGGAATCCTGGCTTGCGCTGATCTCGGCGGCGCGGTCGAACGGATCGAACGGGCGCTGCTCGCCGGCCAGAATGTGGCGCGCCCGCGGGATCCAGTTGGTGCGCTCGCCGTTGATCAGGTGGACAATCACGTCCCTGGGCGACCACTCGTCCGCGCCCTCGGTCGCCAGCAGCCAGCGCTCGGGCGCGCCAGCGAGCAGGGCGCCCAGGCTGGCCGGCGTTCGCGCAAGCATCGCCAGCGCCTCATCCAGATTAAAGTTGTCACGCTGCATTGCAATCCTCCTTGGATGCGCATAGAGCATTGGTTCTGATTTGTTCCATATAATACAACTATCACGTTTAATACCCGTGACTTTCGTGGAATCGAGCAATTTGGAATTCGCACCATGCGTCCGCAGGAGGTGCTGAACTTAATAGGAGAACAGCCATGAGCACAATAAGTTTGCGGCTGCCTGATTCATTGCACGAGCAAGGTCGTCAGCTCGCAGAGCGTGATCAGGTTTCCATCAAGCAATTTATCACCGTCGCCCTGGCCGAAAAGCTTTCGGCGTTGATGACCGAGGAGTATCTCCGCGAACGTGCCCAGCGGGGCAGTCGGGCCGCCTTTGAAGCGGTGATGGCGAAGGTCGCAGATACGCCACCTGAAGAACACGATAAAAGCAATCCAGCCATCCAACCCGACGGGAGATACAACCAACGCCCGACCACCGCACGTGCATCCACGAGTCGGCCGGGTGCTGGTTGTGTCCTGCTGAAATCGCTACAGCAGATCTAGCGCACTAGAATGAGCTAATCCCTAATCCCTCGCCCCTACTGCATCAGCGGGATGGCCAGGTGATTCTCGGGGACGAACAGGCTGCCCTGGGTGCTGCCCTGCGGGGCGAGCTTGCTCAGCGTGCGGGTCAGCTCGGGCGCGGATATCCGGCCGCTGAGCTGGGCCGCAAAGACGCCGGCGATCGCGCTGACCTGCTCGGCGGTCTCGTGGACGAACTCCAGGCGGAAGTGGCCGATCCCGGCCTGGCGCCACTCGTCGAGGTGCCTGCTGGCCTCCTGGGCCTGGGCGCCAAACACGGTGTTGCGACAGCCGACATCGGCCATCACCGGGTGCTCGCGGCCGTTGACGTCGCGCAGGGCGACGCGGTTCTTCTCGCACGGGTGGCCGCAGTCCTTGTAGCTGGTCCCATCGGAGAGAAAGCGGCAGAAGACACAGTGCTCGGTGTGGAACACCGGCAGATGCTGGTAGGCGATCACCTCCAGCCGCTCGGCGCCGATGCTCTGGCCGAGCGTGGTGATCTGGGCGGCGTTGAGGTCGTGGGTCGGGGTCAGCCGCTCCAGGCCCAGCTGCAGGAACGTGTCGGCGGTCAGGATGTTGGCCGCATTCAGGCTGAAGTCGCCGATCAGCGGCTGGGTTGTCTCGCCCTGGAGCGCCTGGAGCAGGCCGCCGGAGCGCACCAGGATGGCGCAGTCCAGCTTGAGCAAAAAGTGAATGATCCGCTGCTCGCTGGGCTTCAGGATGCGCGGGCTGGCGACGCGGGCGGTGATCCCGCTGGCCTGGACCTGCTCGACCGCCGGGCGCAGGCCGTACAGCTCCAGGTAGTCCAGCGTGATACTGGCCGGCCGCACGGCGATGGCCGCCTCGAGCTGCTCGGGCGTGCGCACCAGCAGGTGCAGCTGGGCTGATCCAGCCGCGCCTGGCCCGCTGCTCCGGGCGGTGTGGGCCAGGGCCGTTTCCAGCGTCGCCAGCGGATCGTGGACCGTGATTGGGCGCGGCGCACTTTGTCGATCAACCAGCTGCTCGACGGCCTGGCGGCGCAGATTGTTTAGCAGCGAGCTGGGCACAAACGGCCGGCCGCTGATCTCCAGCTCCAGCGACTCCAGCTCGTAGGGAGTGTTGCCGAGGCGGCCAAGCTGCTCCTGGGCGAACGCGGCGGTCAGCGCATTGTTCTGGGCGGCGACCAGCGGCGCGTCGGAGCGCACCGTCACCGCAACCTCGGGCTGCGCGGCCAGCCGCCAGACGAGCTCCAGCGCGGCGCCCTCGTGGGCGGTGACGTGGATCTGCAGCGGCTGCTTGTGGACCGGGGTGCCGGCGTGGGTCCACGGGCGGGCGATCCGGTCCAGGTCGGCGTCATGGGTGCGCCAGACCAGATCGCCGGGCCGGATGCGGCCGGGGTTGATCGCGTTGTTGCCAAAGCGCAGCTCGATCTGGTTCCCGCGGGCTGGCGTGACCTGATACAGGTGGCCGCCCTCCTCGTTCTGCTCGGGGCTGCGCCAGCTGGCGGCATCGAAGACCACGCCATCGCCGGGCTTGAGCGGGACGGTGCTGCTGGCCGGCTCCGGCGCAATAATAATGCTCTCGGGCAGCACCTGGGTGACGCTGCCCATCAGCACCCCGCGATGGCGCGGCGAGCGGCCGCTGACCACAGTCTGGTGGTTGGTGCCGCCGACGAAAAACGTCCCCAGGCCCCGCGAGTAGCTCTGCTCCAGATAGATCTCATCGGCGCGAGTGATGCTCTGCGGCAGGCCGGCCCAGGCCGCATCGACCGCCTTGCGATAGGCGCTGGTGGTCAGGGCGACATAGTTGGCATCTTTATAGCGGCCCTCGATCTTCAGCGCCGAGATACCGATCGGCACAATCTCGGGGATGAGCGGAATCGCATACAGGTCGCCGGGCGAGAGCAGATAGCGGGCGTCGGCGAGCGGCCGCAGGGCGCCATCGACGATCAGCTCGTAGGGCAGCCGGCAGGCCTGGGCGCACTGGCCGCGGTTGGCGCTGCGCCCGCCCCAGGCCTCGGAGGAGAAACACTGGCCGGAGTAGGAGACGCACAGCGCGCCGTGGACAAACATCTCCAGCTCGCAGTCGGTCTGGCTGCGGATGGCGCGAATGTCGTCGAGCGAGAGCTCGCGGGCCAGCACCACCCGGCTGACGCCAAACTGCTGGGCCAGCGCCACGCCCTCGGCCGAGGTGATGCTCATCTGGGTGCTGCCGTGAATGTCAAGCTCGGGCGCGATCTGGTGGGCCAGCTGGGCGATCCCGACATCCTGCACGATGATCGAGTCGACCCCGGCGGCGGCGATCGCCGCCAGCGCTTTGGCGGCCTCAGAAAGCTCGTGGTCAAACACCAGCGTGTTGAAGGTCACATAGCCCTTGACGCCGCGCTGATGCAGCGTCCGCATGACCTCGGGCAGCTCGGTCAGGGTAAAGCCAACTTTGGCGCGGGCGGTGAAATGCTTCAGGCCAAAGTAGACGGCGTCGGCGCCGGCCTCGATCGCGGCGTGGAGCTGGGGCCAGTAGCCGGCCGGGCTCATCACTTCGGGCTTGGTTGGTCGAATATCGTGTGACATAGAGTTAGTACCTAACGTAGGGGCTTGCGCCCAGAACAACAATCACAGAACCTGAACGGGATCACTCTAGATACTAGCATAACATAAGTGCAACATCGCCTGGCACAGGATTTTGGTTCATAACCGTTAGGTGGAGGCGTTTGGCCCTGGCCAGAGTTCGGCGGCGAGCCGAGTATGGTAAAATTTTGCGAATTCTTTATGGGTCACCTGTCCTACCGCGAAAGAGAGATGTATGATCACAGCGTTGCCCCAGGCGTTTCGCCGGGCCGTCCAGCACCGCTCGCGCTGGATGCTG
>JACCRK010000168.1 GCA_013813565.1 Herpetosiphonaceae bacterium | reverse complement strand
GATGTTTCTCACCGATGAGGAGTAGCCTGCATGAGCCTCGCGCTTATTTCCGATGACCGCTATCTGGAACACGATGAAGCCTCGCATCCCGAAAATGCCGCCCGCCTGCGCGCCCTCCATGCCATGCTGCAGGACGATGCGGCGCTGCTCAGCCGTCTGACCCAGCTGCCCCCGCGCCAGGCCGACGATGCCGAGATCTGTGCGGCCCACGATCGACAGCTGCTCGATCAGCTCAACGCCATTGCCGACAGCGGCGGTGGCTGGGTTGATCAGGAGACCTACATTCTGCGTCAGTCGGTGGAGATCGCCCGGCTGGCGGCTGGCGGGGCGCTGGTCGCCGTCGACGCGGTGCTCTCTGGCAAGGCCGAGCAGTCGTTCGCCCTGATTCGTCCGCCGGGCCACCACGCCACGCCGAGCACGTCGATGGGCTTCTGCCTGTTCAACAATGCTGCCATCGCCGCCGAGTTTGCCCGTAGCGCCTACGGCCTTGAGCGGGTCGCCATCATCGACTGGGATGTCCATCACGGCAACGGCACCCAGGATATTTTCGCCGCCAACCCGCATGTGCTCTATGTCTCAACCCACGGCTGGCCGCTGTGGCCCGGCTCAGGGCACTGGCGCGAGATGGGCGAGCGCCACGGCGCGGGCGCCACGCTTAATCTGCCGCTGCGCGCCCTGACCGGCGATATGGGCTTCCATCGCATCTTCAGCGAGACGATTGTCCCGGCCCTGCAGCGCTTCAAGCCGGAGCTGGTGATTATCTCGGCCGGCTACGATGCGCATCTCCAGGACCCGCTGGGCAATCTGGCGCTCTCGACCGCTGGATACGCCAACCTCGCCGCCATCGTGTATAATTTAGCCGGCGAGTGCTGTGATGGCCGGCTGGTCGGCCTGCTTGAGGGCGGCTACAACCTGGACGCGCTGGCGAACAGTGTCAGCGCAACCCTGCACACCTGGCTGGATGCTGGCCGGCAGCCGCCGCTGCTCAGCCACGACATCTCGCACATGCCCGAGCCTGACGCTACGTGGCTGATCAACGCGCTCAAGCACGATCACCCACTGTTGAGAGGATAGATCGAGCATCAAGCGGCCTGGCGCCGGACTGATTGTTCATCCTTATATTATGATTGCTGTAATCAACTATGGCGCGGGCAACCTGCCCAACGCGGTCCGCGCCCTTGAACATGTTGGCGCTCGTTTGCAGGTCACCGATCAGGCCGCCGATGTTCGGCGCGCCAGCGCGGTGGTGCTGCCTGGGGTTGGCGCAACCGCCGATACGATGCGCTCGCTCCAGACGATGGAGATGGACGCGGCGATTCGCGCGGTGGTGGCCCAGGGCGTGCCGTTCCTGGGCATCTGCGTCGGCATGCAGGTGCTGGCTCAGTCCAGTGAGGAGTTTGGGCTGCACCCGTGTCTCGGGCTGGTGCCGGGCGTCATCCGCCGCTTTCCCGCCGGGCTTAAGGTCCCGCAGATCGGCTGGAATCAGGTTGAGCACGCCGAGACGCCGCTCTGGCAGGGTATTCCCAGCGGAGCCGAGTTTTATTTTGTGCACTCGTACTATCTTGATGAGGCCGATCAGGGGCAGATTAGCGGACGCACTGAGTACGGTCTGACGTTTCCCAGCGCACTTGCCTTCAACAACATCACGGCGGTGCAATTCCACCCCGAAAAAAGCGGGCGCTGGGGCCTGCAACTCCTGAAGAATTGGGTCAGCCAGGTTGCCGGCAGTCAGTAGCGAGTAGCTGATGGGCTTGGATTCAGAGACCTTAAAGTTATGCCAAGCCACTTATACTACGAGCTGCCAGCTGCTAGCTGCTTGCTACTAGGAACAACTATGGAACTAATTCCAGCAATTGATCTGCGCGATGGCCGCTGTGTGCGGCTAGTGCAGGGCGACTTCGATCAGACAACGGTGTACGGCGACGATCCTGTGATGATGGCGCAGCGCTGGCAGGCCCTGGGTGCAACCCGGCTGCACGTTGTTGACCTTGATGGGGCCAAAGCCGGCCAGCCCACGCAGACGGCGACGATCGCCGCGATTGTCAAGGCGCTCTCGATTCCGGTCCAGCTGGGCGGCGGCCTGCGCGACGCGGCCACGGTGGCCACGGCCTTTGAGCTGGGCGTCGAGAGCGTAATCCTCGGCACCGCTGCGGTTCGCGACCCTGAGCTGGTGGCCGCGCTGGTGGCCCGCTATGGTGCCGCGATTACGGTTGGCATTGATGCCCGCAACGGCGTGGTCGCCACCGAGGGCTGGCTCGCCAGCAGCCGTCATCGGGCCGCCGATCTGGCCGACCAGATGGCCCGGCTGGGAGTGGCGCGGATTATCTACACCGATATTAGCCGCGATGGCACCCTCTCGGAGCCAAACTATGGCCAGACGGCCGCGCTGGTTCAGCCCGGCGGCCCGGCGATTATCGCCTCCGGCGGCATCGCCCGCATTGAGCATCTGCAAAAGCTGGCCGAGTATGGCATCGCCGGGGCCATTATCGGCACCGCCCTCTATACCGGCCACATCGACCTGACCGCTGCCCTGGCCGCGATCAACAACGGCGCAGCGAGCGCCTAGATTTATAGCTTCTCGAAAGGGACGTCGCAATGGCAAAACACGATATCACCGCCAAATATGAAGAAGAACGGCTGCGGGCCCAGGAGCAATCGCAGCTGGTCTATCTGCAAAGCCAAATAGATGAGCTACGGCGCCAGATCAAAGATACCAATGGGAAATATTCCTGGGCCATGGAACAGTCGCGCAAATCCGAGGCCGTGATCGCGCAGCTCCAGGGCCTGATCGATCGCCAGACCCAGGAGCAGCTCCAGACGCTGGAGGGCTACCGCCGCGAGCTTACCGCGCTGCGCAAAGAGGTGGCCAATAGCTCGATCAAAATTGATGACAATATCAAGCCGTTGCGCGATATTCAGCTCACGATGGCCCAGCAGAGCGAGCACCGCAAGCAAGATCTGCAGACCGCCCAGAGCTGGTTTGCCCGGATTGAGCTGATTGAGCAGCGCATGAACGATTTCGATGCCCGCATCCGCGAGGCGATGGAGGGCCAGCGCAGCCTTACCAACCACATCGATACACTGCGGGGAGCGGATGCCGAGGTGATGCAGGATGTGCGCAAGCTCAGCGAAGATATGCAGATCGAAAAGCAAAACCTGCGGCGCCAGGCGGTTGAGGCCCAGCAGATGGTGGTTGACTCACGCGCGGCGGTCAGCGAGCTACAGTCGCGCATCGAGCTGGTTGATGAGAAACAGAAAGGCCTGGAGGCCGAGGTCGAGTCGCTCCCCGAGCAGATCGAGTTTATCCGTGCGCAGATCCCCGACATGATTATGGAGCTGAAACGGATCGAGCGGGTTAGCACCGAGCGCTTCCTGATGAATCAGGAGCGCCTCGAAGAGCTGCGCAGCCAGCACAATGAGCAGCTCGATGATCTGCGCTCCACCGACGAAACGCATCTGCGCCAGATCACTAACTCCCTGGAGCGCATCGATGTTTGGTGCCACGAGTACGAGGCCAAGCTGTCGCGCACCCAAAATCGCCTGGAAGATGTGCAGATCGCCCACTTAGGCCGGATGCAGGACGCCGAGCGGCGGGAAGTGCAGTCGCTAAGCGATCTGCTCAGTACGTTCCAGTCGCGGCTCAATATCGCCCAGGCCGAGCTTCTAGAGAAGGGTAGCGAGATTTAATCATGCTGACGCGACGAATTATCCCCTGTCTTGATGTGAAAGCTGGCCGAGTGGTCAAAGGTATCAGCTTCGTCAACCACCGTGACGCCGGCGATCCAGTGGCCCTGGCGGCGCTGTATGATGCGGCGGGCGCTGATGAGCTGGTGTTCTACGATATCACCGCCTCCTCCGATGAGCGCAATATTATGGTCGATGTCGTCGAGCAGGTCGCCCGCCAGGTCTTTATCCCCCTAACTGTCGGCGGCGGGATTCGGACCGTCGATGATATGTATCGGATGCTGCGGGCTGGCGCCGATAAGGTCTCGATCAACACCGCCGCCGTGCAAAATCCCGGCCTGATCGAGGAGGGCGCCCGCCGCTTCGGCTCGCAGTGTATTGTGCTGTCGATGGATGCCCGCCGGGTCAACGAGCCAGGCGCGGCGCCACGCTGGAATGTTTTCACCCACACCGGGCGCGATCCGCGGCCAACCGGCCTGGATGCGATTGCCTGGGCCAAGCAGGTGGTGGCGCTGGGCGCTGGCGAGCTGGTGATCAACAGCATGGACGCCGATGGCACCGGCGCCGGCTACGACAATGAGCTGCTGCGCGCCATCAGCGAGCAGGTTGGCGTGCCAGTGATCGCCTCCGGCGGGGCGGGCGAACCGGCCCACCTGCTGAGCGCACTCCGCGATGGCAAGGCCGACGCGGTGCTGGCGGCTTCGATCTTCCACTTCGGCACCTACACCGTTGGCGCTGTTAAGACCTATCTGGCCGCGCAGGGCGTGCCCATGCGGCAGCCGCCTCAGGGGACCCTGTGATGCAGATTCGGGTACGCTTTTTTGCCGCCCTGCGCGACACGCTTGGCATGGGCGAGCAAACGCTGGAGCTGCCGGCCGCTGCAACCGTCGCCAGCGCCTGGGCCGCGCTCGTGGCCGCCCATCCCGCCCTTGATGCGGCCAGCAGCCTGGCATATGCCGTCAATCGGGCCTACGCCAGCCTCGACACAGCGCTGCACGATGGCGATGAGTTGGCGCTGATCCCACCAGTCAGCGGGGGGTAGCCTCCTCCCGCTATTTTTTGAGAGGGCGGCATGACCACCACCGATCAGCAAGATTATGCCTATTTACAGGCGACGGCCCGTGAGGCGCAGGCCAAGAATGTGCCATATCTGTTCCATCTCAATCAGCCGATTGGCATCTGGAACTACATTCGCATCGCCAACGATATCACGGCGCAGATATCCCACGGTCGTCTGCTGGACTGGGGCTGTGGCTACGGTCAGATGACCTATCTGCTGCGCCAGCGCGGCCTCAGCGTGACCGCCTTCGATGTTGGGCCGGCCGATGCCACGCTGCCGGATATTAGAATGTATCGCGACCTCAATGTCGTCCGCACCGAGCACCCGACCACCTTGCCCTTTGAGCCTGGCGAGTTCAACGCAGTGCTGAGCTGTGGGGTGCTGGAGCATGTCGATGAGCAGAGCCAGCCGGGCAATGAGCGCACGTCGCTCAACGAGATCGCCCGGGTCTTACAGCCTGGCGGCGCCCTGCTGATCTATCAGCTGCCGCAGCGCTATGCCTGGAAAGAAAGCCTGATTCGGCGTTTTAAGCTGGGCTATGCCCACCCACGCCGCTACACTGCTGCTGAGATTACAACGATGCTGCAGAACGCCGGATTTCGCGTGCGGCGCGTCCGGCGCGCCAACCTGCTGCCGCGCAATCTGACCGGCGTCCCTGAGCGCTGGCGAACGCTGTACAGCCGCTTCAGCCACCTGCTGCTGGCGCTTGATGGCCTGCTCTGTCGGGTTCCGCTGCTCAATCAGCTGGCGGGCGTGCTGGAAGTGACGGCGACGAGGATCGCGCCGCTTGTTGAAGGGAAATGACGATGAATGGATCGCAATCCCCCGATCCGGTGCGCTTTCAGATTACGCAGCAGCCGCTGGACCCGGCACCGCTGGTGGCGCTGGTCGGCAGCCCTGGCCACGGCGCAATTGTGACCTTTGCCGGGGTGGCGCGGGATAATTTTGGCGGTCGCGCCACCGCCTATCTGGAATACGAGGCCTATCCCGAGATGGCCGAGCTGGTGCTGGCGCAAATTGCTGACGAGGCTAGGGAGCAGTTTGCGATCGGCTCAGTCGCAATTCATCATCGGATTGGCGTGCTGCAGATTGGCGAGACCGCCGTGCTGATCGCGGTCGGCTCAGCGCATCGCGAGGCAGCCTTTGCGGCGACCGCTTTTTTGATGGATCGGATCAAGCAGGTGGTGCCTATTTGGAAGTGCGAACATTGGCTCGACGGTTCCTCCGAGTGGGCCGGGCTGGAACATGCACGCAAGACCCAGGCAGGTATCGGCTAAACGAGGCACCGCAATGGGGCGTTTAGGCAAGTTAGCTCGCTGGTGGTGGCGCTGGTTGCTCATCTGCATCCTTAGCGTCGGTATCGCTGCGCTGCTGGTGTTTGGCGCGGCGCTGGCTGGCTGGCTGCCAACCCCGATCGTGATCAGCGTTACGCCGGCTGGTCAGTCGTCGAATGTTCCGCCGCGCAGCCCGCTCGTGCTGCACTTCTCGACCGCAATGGATGCCGGCAGTGTCGAGGCGGCGTTGAGCAGTGACCCACCAGCCCAGGGATTGTGGACATGGCCCGATCGGCGCACCGCAATCTGGACGCCCAGCCCTTCCTGGACCCCCGCCACTTCCTACACCCTGCGCCTCGCGCCAACCGCCCGCTCTCTGCTGCGCCAACCGCTGGCGGCGCCGTTCGTCGCCACGTTTGCCACGGCGCCCGCCCCGGTGGTGGTGTTTCGGTCCCCGCCGCCTGGCGGGCTGATTGACGCGAGCGCTCCGCTGGTGCTGCGGTTTGATCGACCGCTGATCCCCATTGAGCTGGTAGAAAGCCGCCGCCTGCCGGAGCTGACGCTGACCCCGCCAGTGAGCACGACCGTGCGCTGGTTTGATGCCCAGACTGTGGTCGTTGCCGCCGATTTCCAGCCATATAGCGCCTATACTGCCACCCTTGGTCCGCTCCCCGATCTGCTGGGTACCCCGGTGGAGCTGGCGCCGTGGCACTTTACCACCCTGCCGCCGGCGCTGCTGGCGGCCACAGCCCTGCCCGCTGGCCAGATTGCCGCGAGCGCTCCATTCTCGCTCACCTTCGCCGGCGCTTTATCCACCCCAATGATCGACCAGATCACGCGCACGCTGCTGATCCAGCCAGCGATCAGTCCGACCTGGCAGGTCGCGACGCAAACGTTTCCCAGGCCCCAGACCACGCTGCTGCTGCTGCCGGAGGGTGGCTGGCAGGCAGCAGTACGCTATACGGCCACGCTGGCGCTCGGTCCAACCCTGCTCCAGCAGTGGCGCTGGACGGCCACGGCACCCTTGCAGGTGGTCGGCACCTTGCCTGGGCGCGGCGGGCGGATTGCGCCTGATGGTGAGCTACGGCTGGTGTTTAGCGCGCCGCCAAATCTGCCCGACCTGGCCGATCGCCTGACGGTTGAGCCGGCAGTCTCGCAGCTGACCACCAATATCGTCGGCGACCAGCTGCGCCTGCGGGGCGCGTTTAGCGCCAACACCGCCTATACCGTCACGCTGTCCAGCGATCTGGGGCCGCCGTTTGAGCTGCCGTTTCAGACCAGCGATGCCCCCGACAGTCTGCGCCTGAGCGCACCCGGCAGCGCATTTTCACTCTGGCGACCGGAGCAGACGCCACAGATTACGCTTGGCTGGTCGGGGTCAGCTCAGATCAGCGCCGCCCTGTATCCGCTGGATCTGGCGCTGCTGACCAATGTGCTGGTCAACCCAGGCGGCCGTTTTGAGCCGGATCGCTACAATCTGTTGCCGCTGCGCACCTGGAGCGTGGCGCCAGGCGCTGCTGACCAGATCACCCTGCCGCTCACCGCGACAACGCCGCTGAGTGGTGGCTATGTGCTGCATGTTCGCAGCGATAGCGGCCAGCTGCTGCAGCATATCGTTGTTGTCAGCCCATATGCGGTGAGCTTGAATGCCAGCGCTGATCGCGCCGAGGTCTGGGCGATCGATCTGCGCACTGGCCAGGCCGCCGCCGAGCTGCCGCTGGTTGTGCTCAGCGGTGGCTCGCAGGTGGCCGAAGGGTTGACCGATCTGGACGGTCGGTGGCACAGCGCGATTGCCAGCGGTGGCGGCCCGCTCCTGCTGCTCGGCGGTACGACCGAGGCACCGGCAGTGGCAACGCTCGCCCAATCTTCAAGCGCCCCGCCGCCCATGAGCGCCACCGCGCTGCTTGACCGGACGGTCTATGCGCCTGGCGATGCGCTGCAGGTGGCGGGCTTTGTTGAATGGCGCACACCGCCACCGATCTCGCCGACGCTGGAGCTGGCTTTGATCGCGGCCGATGGCCAGACCCGCGTTGCTCTGCAAAGCCTCCAGCTCACGTCAGCGGCCTTTAGCGCCAGCCTGCCGGTGCGCGCAAACTATGCTCCCGGCCGCTATGATCTGCGGATTGCGGCGGCTGGACAGACGCTGGCGGCGCTGCCGTTCACCATTCAGCTGGCCAGCCCGTCCGATCTGCGCCTGCGGGTGCCGCCACGCTTGGCGCCGGGGATGGATTTGAATGCTGAAGTGGTGATCCGTGAGCCGAACGGCCTCGCCGGCGCCGGGCGGAGTGGGCGCTGGCGTGTGACGACTGCCGATGGCGGCGTGCTTGGCAGTAGTGGGTTTGTCGCCGATGCCGCCGGTGTGGCCAGGTTTAATCTGCCCCTGCCAACCGATCTTAGCGATACATCCTTATTGATCAGCGCCGAAAGCTCCGGTCAGCACACCAGCGCTAGCCTGGATATAGTCGCCGCCCAAACCCTGATGATCGCGGTGGATCGGGCGCTGGTGCGGCCTGGCGAGACGGTGCTGGCGACCGTCCAGGTCCACGATGCTGCCGGCGCGCCCGTGGCCAATAGCGCAGTGGAGATCAATATCACTGGCAATGCCGCCCCCGAGATCCTGCGCCGCACCACCAATAGCGACGGCCAGATTCTGGTTCGCTGGCAGCCTCCCGGCAGTGGGCGCTTCGAGCTTGTCGCGAGCAGCGGAGCAGCGCTGCCCCACCAGGTCAGCGTCTGGGCGGCCCGACCAGGGTTTACTGGCTGGGCTGCAGGGCGCGATGATCAGCTGGCGCTGGCGCTTGAGTCTTCAAGCATTAGCGCTGGGCAGCCAGTTCGTCTGCTGCCCCTGGTTCCGGCGAGCCGGGGCCGCGCCCAGCTTGTCTGGCAGATCGGGTCAGAGCTGTCCAGCCAGACGCTGGAGTGGCAGGCTGGCGTGCCGCTATCGCTCACGCTGCCGCTGACCGCCAGCGGGCGCATTCCACTGTCGGTGGCTTTGCTGACCACTGAGCGCGGCCTGCCGACCATGCGCACCACTCAAGTCGCGGTGGATGTTCACGATCCCGCTGACTTGAGCGTGACGGTGGCTGGCCGGAATCCGCTCCAGATCACCACCAGCAGCATTGGCGGATTGCCGCTGGCGGCTCAGGTCCAGCTGGTGGTGCGCGAGATCAGCCCACCAGCTGCCACGCAGCGTGCGGCGGTCGCCCTGTGGCTGCCGGCTGGACAGACCAACCAGGCGGGGGTGCTGACGGTGCCGCTCGACCTGCCGGCCAGTCACCATGGCTGGCAGGTCGAGGTGCTGGCCAACGCCGGCGGGATCAGCGCCAGAACCCGGAGCTATCTGCCCGCCACCACCGAACCAACCCTTGATCTGGCCCTGCCGAGCCACATGCAGCGCGGCGATGTGACCACTGCCACGCTCCGTCTGGGCGCGGTGGCTGTCCCAATCTCGGCGACTGTGCTGCTTACCGCCAGCGGCGGGATTGGGCTGGATAGCGGCCCGCATCTGGTTGCGCTGCTGCCCGGCCAGCCCACCCTGCTGGAGATCCCGCTCCAGGCCAGCGCGACGGGAGCACAGCAGCTCAGCATCAGCAGCACCAGCGCCGGGACGACCACCAGCCTGAGTCAGACGATAGAGGTGGCGGAGCAGGGGCTGGCGCATCGGGAGATCACCGGGGCGCTGATTACTGCGCCAACAGTGTTGTCGTGGACACTGCCGCTGCTGACAACCAGCGGCAATGTGCAGCTGGCCACCGCTCCCGCCCTCAGCGATCTGCGGGCCGCCGGCCAGCTGGCGCTCGAAGGCGACCCGAGCCTGCTGGCGGTGGCTGGGCGGATTGCGCTGGCCCAGACCACGGGCCTGACGCCAACTCTGGCCGCCGATATCGCTAGCCTGCGGGCCGCCCAGCAGCGTGATGGAGGCTGGAGCTGGGACGATGGCCCGTCCGATCCCTTGCTGACGGCCCTGATTGTCCGCACCGCCACGACCACTCCGCCCAATCCCGCCGTTGAACAGATGCTTGGGCGCAGCACAGCTTGGCTGGCGACGAATCGCAGCACGCTCAGCAATCCCGACACCCAGGCGCTCGTTCTGGCGGCGCTGGCCCGACGTGAGCAGCCGGTTGGCGCCGCCATCAGCACGCTGCTGGATAGCGGAGGGCTGGATCCTGACAGCGTTGTGGTGCTGGTCACGGCGCTGTACGAGCTCCAGCTGGCGCGTCAGGCGGCGCCGTATCTGGCCAGTCTGCAGCAAACCCAGCCCTGGGAGGCGGCCAGCGCCCGCCCGTGGCACTCATCGGCGCGCACCGCTGCGCTGGCTGGCCAGCTGCTGCTGCTTGGCGATCGGGATAGCCCCCTGCTTGGCGGCGCTATCCGTCACCTGGGACAGACCTGGACCGGGACGGGCTGGGGCGATGCGGCCGCCACCACCGAAGCCTTGCTGCTGCTCCGCCAGCTGCCCAACGTCCCGCGCGGCCCCTATCGGATTAGTCAGAATGGGACCACGCTGTATGCTGGCTCGCTGGCCTTCAGTACGACGTTGCCTCTCAGCACCACCCAGATCAGCCTGACGGTCGAGCCTGGCGGGGCGTTGCCGGTGGCGGTCGAGCAAACCTGGACTGGTGGCGCAGCTCCAGCCGCCGCGCTGGCGACCCTCACCACCCGCGATGCGTTGGGTGCG
The DNA here is from genome assembly GCA_013813565.1 of Herpetosiphonaceae bacterium. Lineage (GTDB taxonomy): Bacteria > Chloroflexota > Chloroflexia > Chloroflexales > Herpetosiphonaceae > JACCRK01. Next base: position 1,217 of record JACCRK010000168.1, on the reverse strand, counting down.
ATCATCGGGCCGAACTCTGCCCTGCCGGTTGGCGCCAGCGCGAGCTGGGAGCTGACCCTGGTGGTGCTGGCGCCGTTGCCCTACGCTGAGATTCACCTGGCGCTGCCGGCCGGGGTCAGCCTCGATGCGCTGGATGCCGCCGGTCTGGCGCTTGATCCAGCCAGCCTGCGCGGACGCATGGCGCTGCTGCCGGTCGGAGTCTATCCGATTACCCTGTATGGTCGCCCGCTGCTGCCCGGCACGGCGACGCTGCCGCTGCCGATAATCACAACCATGGGCCAGCCGCTTGACGTCAGCGGCACCTTTCCGCTCTTGCTGGTGCGCTAAAGCTGCCGTACAATGCGGCATCCATCCGTAGCTCTGTGAGGTTAAGATGAATATCGCCCATGCGATTCGCTTTGTTCAATCCAGCCCCGACCCGGTCCTTCGGGCGCGCCTGGCGGCCCTGATCGAGGCGGCTCCCGCGTCTGAAGCAGTGATCGCGAGCCTGGCAGCGCAGCAAAACCCCGATGGCGGCTGGCCGTTTGGCGGCGTGGCCGGTCGCCCAAGCAGCCTCGTCGACACCTGCCAGATGCTGAACAGTCTGGTCGAGCTTGATGAGATCAGCAGTGCGCCCGCCGAGCGTGGACGCGCCTTTCTGCTGGCCCAGCAATCGCCACGCGGCTGGTGGCGCGAGTCGGCCAGCTTGGCCGAGTTCGATCTGCCGATCTGGCTGGATCCCGAGGTCGAGGGTGCGCTGGTCTATACAACCGCCATGTGTGCCTCAACGCTGGCGGGGACCGATGACCCGGAGGATTTGCTGGCGGTCGACCAGGCGGTCGGCTGGCTGCAGCCGCAGGTGGCACCCAATGGCCTGCTGCCGGGCTATCGGGCCTTTTCCACCGCGGCGGCGCTGCCAGCGATCACGGCGATCGCCCATCGTGAAAGCCGCACGGTCAGGCGCATGGTCGGCGGCCTCGGCGATCTGCTCTCCGCCGATTGGGATGCCTCGATGCTTGGAATGTTGCTGGCAGGCCTCAGCCAGGCTGGCCTGCCACGGGCGACCAAAGTGATCGAGCGGGCGCTGGCGATGTTGACCAGGCTCCAGCGTGCCGATGGCGCCTGGGCCGACGAAAACGGCGCCGCCGACGCTGCCCTGACCCTACAGATTATTCGGGCTGCCCGGCGCTTTGGGCTGCGCTAGGGCCGACGAGCGATGCTCGTTGGCTGAGCCGGTC
>JACCRK010000160.1 GCA_013813565.1 Herpetosiphonaceae bacterium | reverse complement strand
CCACCACGGTCGTCTTCGCGGCGCGGGCCACGGTCGAAGCTGCGGTCGTCATCGCGAGGTGGGCCGCCACGGTCATCGTCGCGGCGGGGGCCACGGTCGCCACCTTCTTCTCGGCGGCGCAGTGGCTGGCTCGCTTCAGCATTGCTCGGCGGAGCGGCGGCGGTGTCCTCGGCAGGGTTCTCGCTCAGCTCGGCCGGCTCACCACGGCGGCGCAGGGGGCGGCTGCCGCCCTCGGAGGACATGCGAGGCGGCCCGCCCCGGCTATCGTCCTGGCTGCGAACGGGCTGGCCCGATCGATCGATGCGCTGCATGCGCGGCCGCTCGCGGGCGCTCTCGTCGCGGGGGCGCTGAAACTGGCTTGAGTGCATCGTGCGGGGTCGCTCCTGAGGGTTCTCATCCTGGGGCGACTCTGGCATCGGGCGGGTGGGCAGCCAGGCCTTGGAGCGCTTGGCGTGCATGCGCAGGTTGATGATCTCAGCCTCGGTCAACGGGCGCCACTTGCCCAGGCCCAGGTTTTCCAGGATGAGCGGGCCTTCGCGCATACGCACCAGCCGCTTAACTTCCAGACCAAGATTTTCGGCAACCCGGCGCACCTGGCGATTGCGGCCCTCGTGGATCACCACCCGCACCCAGACGCCGTCGGGCGTTTCTTCGAGCGCCTCGACCCAGGCCGGCGCCGTGCGGCCCTCCTCAAGCTCGATGCCCTCACGCCACTGGCGCAGCTGCTCCAGATTGGGGGCCATGTTGAGCAGGGCGTGGTACTCTTTCTCAACCTCAAACGATGGGTGGGTGAGCTTATAGGCCAGGTCGCCATCGTCGGTCAGCAGCAGCAGACCTTCGCTGTCGAAGTCCAGCCGGCCAACTGGAAACAGCCGGCTCTCGGTCTGGACCAGGTCCGCCACTGTGGGACGACCTTCCGGATCGCTCATCGAGGTGATCACGCCGCGGGGTTTGTGGAGCAGAACATAGTGAAGCTCGGTGGGGGCCTTGACTGGCTCGCCATCAAGGCGAATATCATCAACATCGGGGTCGATCTGGGTGCCAAGCTCGCGTTGAACGCGACCATTGACCGACACACGACCTGCAAGCATTAACTCTTCACACGCCCGGCGTGAATCGACGCCGGCACGGGCTAAAAATTTGTGTAACCGTTCCATGAGAACTCCAAGCACTGAGGCATTAATAAGGATGTATAGGTTGTCCACGAAGGACACGACGGCACACTGAGCAAGAACGTGGATCGTGTCGGGCGGAAGATGAAATGTCTCATATTATAGCACACGCGGTTGCGGATTTGAGGGTTGTCTTGCATAATTGGCCGATGCAATCAATTAATTGGCGTGTTGCCATACGCCGTATTCTCCGTGGGATCATCGCCAGTCTGCTGTTGACCGGCGTGACTCTCCTGGTGCTTGGCTATCTTATCAATAAACAGGCCACCCGCCCCGAGCTGCGCTCGGTTGATGCGCTGCTGGTGATGGGCGCAGCGCAGTGGGATGGCAATCCATCACCAGTGCTGCAGGCGCGTCTGGACGAGGCCGTGCGGCTGTATCGGCTTGGCTACGCCCGGCGCATCATTGTCTCCGGCGGCACCTACCCTGGCGATACCCGCTCCGAGGCCTCGGTGAGCTACGAGTACCTGGTGCAGCAGAATATCGATCCACTGGTGATTGTGGCGGTGGCTGAGGGCAATGATACCTACTCGACCTTGGTTGCTGTGCGCTCGGCCGCCCAGCCGCTCGGCGTGCAGACCTACCTGATCGTGACCGACCCACCCCATCTGCTGCGGGCGCTGAAGATGGCCCACGACCTCGGGCTGGCCAGCTATGCCGCGCCGGTGCGGGCGAACAGGCCGATTGGCCGGGTCGCCGAGCTGAAAACGCTCTGGCGCGAGGCCTGGGGCTATCTGGGCTATATCCTGTTGAATGAGTGAGGCCAGGATATAACTTTTTATTTTTTGGCAGGCGCTGGCCTGCTTTTGGGAGCTGAAGATGAATCGACGAGCAGAAACAGGAAAACCACGCCCATGATTACCAACGAACTATTTCAGGCCGAACAGGCCATCGCGGCAGGCGATCGAACGACGGCGCGGGCGATTCTCGGCGGGCTGGTGCAGCGCAACCTCGCTGATGCCCAGGTCTGGCTGCTGCTGAGCCAGACCGTTGACGCGGTCGAGCACAAGCGCGACTGTCTCCAGCGGGCGCTCCAGGCCGATCCGAGCAGCGTGGCGGCCCGCCAGGCCCTGGCCGCGCTCGATGCGCCGCCACGTTTCGCGCCAGCTCCGGCCATGCCGCCCGCCGCGCCGCCGGTGGAGGCCGCTCCGGCGCCAGGGGTTGCCCCACCAGCGCAGGTGGGATTCGCCAATCCCGCATCTGCGCCTACGCCCGCCCAGCCGATGGGCTACAACCCTGTGCCGCTGCCCGCACAACCACCCCAGACGGCCTACGGCAGCCCGGCTGGCTCGGCGCCGCCGAAGAAGTCGCGGCTAACGACGGTGCTGGTCGGGATCGGCTCGGGGCTGCTGCTGGGCGCGCTAGTTATCGGCGCGATTGTTGTGCTGCGCAATCAGCAATCGGCGAATGATGCTGCTCAGGAAGTCAGCCCGCCACTTGCCACCGCGACCACGGATCTTAACGCACCTGGCGGCGTCTTCGTCACACCAAATCCCAGCCGGCCAACCAACACGCCCCTGCCCGCCGCTGAAATTCCGCCCAGCCTGCTGATCACCGAGCTGGTGGCGTTTGAGCACCCCGCGACCGGTATCTTCGGGCTACGGCCAAAGAACTGGACGCTCCTTGTCGGCCCGAATGCGTTTCAGGTTTCCTCCGAATCTGATGAAGCAGGATTTTTCGGCAGCGTTATTCTGGCCTCCCAATTTGAGAAAGGTAGCGCTGGAGAAACCACGAAATTTATCTTTGCCAATCTGAAGGAGAATGGAGCCGCTGGTCCGGCACCAGTCATTCTGGAGGAAACCTACAGTCAGGATGGCTCAGGCGTCATCGTGGTTGAAATCTCCGATATCCCGTCAGGAAGTAGCGCTCCAATTCGGTTTGTAAACTATGCCCAAACCAAAATGACCCCAGATGGCCTGCTGTTCGGTGTTGTGACTATCCCTTCAGAATTGTTTCCGGCGGAGGAAGCGTTGGTCCGCCAGATGGTTGACTCGCTGGCTATCAAATAGAACGTGAGGATGCAGATTGCCTATTGAAACCCCCGCCCTGATCGCCGAGCTTGAGGCGATCCACGCCGCCCGCGAGACCGCCCTGAAGTGGGCGCGCGACCTGATCCGCCAGTGCGCCAACGCGATTCGCGCCACCCATCGCCACGAGTGGGACGTGGCGGCGTCGCTGCTGGCCGAGGCGGGCCAGACCGCCACCAATCTGCGCGAGCGGCTGGCCGGCTACCCGGCGATCTTGCACGCCGGCTACACCCAGGATGCCTTCAAGGAGTACGCCGAGGCCCGCCTGACCTACGCGCTGGTCCACGGCGACCAGCTGCCCGACCGGGCGGCGGTGGGGATCGAGCCGGCCGCCTACCTCAACGGGCTGGCCGAGGCCGCCAGCGAGCTGCGCCGCTACATTCTCGACGGCCTGCGCTCCGGCAATGTCGCCGAGGGCGAGCGGCTGCTCGACCAGATGGACGAGATCTATAGCTTTCTTACCACGGTGGACTTTCCCGATGCTGTGACTGGCGGGCTGCGCCGCACCACCGATGCGCTGCGGGCGGTGCTGGAGCGCACCCGTGGCGACTTGACCAGCGCGGTCCGGCAGGATCAGTTGATCGTGGCGCTGGCCAATTTCGAGCGTCAGATGGGGCTGCCACCAGCCCCGCCGAGGGAGTCTTCCGATGCAGCAGAAGCTTAGCGCGGCCCGCCGTCTGCGCGGGACGATCCAGGTTCCAGGGGATAAATCGATCTCGCACCGGGCGGTGCTGTTCAACGCCCTCGCCGAGGGCAACGCCGAGATCACCGGCTTCCTGCCCGGTGCCGACTGTCTCTCGTCGATCGCCTGTCTGCGCCAGATGGGCGTGGTGATCGAGCAGAGCGGCGCCACGGTGCGGGTCTTCGGGCGCGGCCTGCGCGGCCTGCAGGAGCCCGCCGACGTGCTGGACTGCGGCAACTCGGGCACGACGCTGCGGCTGCTGGCGGGGCTGCTGGCCGGCCAGCCGTTTCTGAGCGTGCTGTCCGGCGATGCCTCGCTGCGATCCCGACCGCAGGGACGGATCGTCGGGCCGCTGCGGGCGCTGGGCGCTCAGCTTGATGGCCGCGACAACGGCCAGCGGGCGCCGCTGGTGATTCGCGGCACCACGATTCACGGCGGCGCCTACGAGCTGCCGATCGCCAGCGCCCAGGTCAAGTCGGCGCTGCTGCTGGCCGGGCTGACCGGCGACGCGCCCATGCGCCTGACCGGCAAGATCGCCAGCCGCGACCATACCGAGCGCATGCTCACAGCGATGGGGATCGATCTGGCGATAGGGCCTGATGCGCTGCTGCTACACCCGCCGATCCACCCGGTGTTTCCCTACCCGCTGTCGCTGCACGTCCCCGGCGACCCCTCGTCGGCGACGTTCTGGTGGGTGGCGGCGGCAATCCACCCCGACTCCGCGATCACCACGCTGGGCGTTGGGCTGAACCCAACCCGCACCGGGGCGCTCGATGTGCTGCGGGCGATGGGGGCCGACATCACGGTGACCAACGAGCGGCTGGAGGGGGCCGAGCCGGTCGGCGATGTGACTGTGCGCGGCGCGGGCCTGCGCGGCACCCGCATCGACGGTGCGCTGATCCCCCGGCTGATCGACGAGATCCCGGTGCTGGCGGTGGCCGCCGCGCACGCCGTCGGCGAGACGGTGGTCGCCGATGCCGACGAGCTGCGGGCCAAAGAGACCGACCGCATCGCCACGGTGGTCGGCGAGCTGCGGGCGCTGGGCGCTCAGCTCGACCCGACCGCCGATGGGATGGTCATCGCTGGCGGCGGCGAGCTGCACGGCGCGGCGGTCAAGTCGCACGGCGACCATCGGCTGGCGATGGCCCTGGCGGTCGCCAGCCTGGTCGCCGAAGGTGAGACCGTGATCGACGAGGCCGAGGCCGTCAGCGTCTCGTATCCCACGTTCTGGGCCGATCTGGCGGCACTGCGCGGCTAGTTTTTTGATCCACGAAGGGCCACGAAGAAAAAGCCATTGCTCATCCTCGGTCGCAATTGCAGCGACCGGACATTCTGCCGTTTGATTTTTGGTACAAGGAGGTACGTGTGTTTCGCCAGGATTTGCTCAAAGACAAAGTGATCATCATTACGGGTGGCGGCTCGGGTCTGGGACGCTCGATGGGCGAGCGCTTTTTGGAGCTGGGCGCCAAACTGGCCATCACCAGCCGCAACACCGACAAGCTCACCACCGCCGCCAGCGAGATGACGGCGGCCAAGGGCGGCGAGGTGTTTACCGTTGGCTGCGATGTGCGCGACCCCGAGGCCGTCGAGGCCATGATCGACGCGGTCTGGGACCACTATGGCACGGTCGATATCCTGATCAACAACGCCGCCGGGAACTTCATCAGCCCGACCGAGCGGCTATCCCACCGGGCCGTTGATGCGGTGCTGGGGATTGTGCTGCACGGGACGTTCTACTGCACGCTGGCGCTGGGCAAAAAGTGGATCGCGGCGGGCCGGGGCGGGCAGTGTCTCAACATCGTCACGACCTACGCCTGGACCGGCAGCGGCTACGTCGTGCCATCGGCGGCGGCGAAGGCCGGCGTGCTGGCGCTGACCCGCTCGCTGGCGGTTGAGTGGGCCCACCACGGCATTCGCATGAATGCGATCGCCCCCGGCCCCTTTCCGACCGCCGGGGCCTGGGAGCGCCTGGCGCCAACCCCGGAGCTGGCCCAGGAGGCGCTCAACCGCGTGCCGCTCAAGCGGGTCGGCGAACACAGCGAGCTGGCCAATCTGGCCGCCTATATGCTCGCCGACGAGGCCAGCTACATCAACGGCGAGTGTATCACCATCGATGGCGGCGAGTGGCTCTACGGCGGCGGCCAGTTCTCACAGCTGGACAAGCTGCCGGCCGAGGCCTGGGATCTGCTGGCCGCGATGACCAAGCGCGCCAAGTAAGCGGCTATCCCTCCGCCTGGATCGAGGCGGGCTTCATCGCGCGGTGAAGCCCGTTTCGCTGTTTTCGGACAGACGTTGTAATAATTGCACCTCCTCGTTCGTCATGCATATAGAGACGTTGATCTTGAAGTTACGAGTGAGGGCTATCCAAATGCATGCTGTATCTTTCTTGCTCCGCCGGCTGTCGGTCGTCCGTAAAGCCTGGCTGGCGCTGCTGCTCCTGGCGGTGCTGCCAAACCTGGCTGCGGCTGGCGCTGCCCAGCCACCGCTGGCGCCCGCTGCCCAGACTGGCGCCATGGCCATCCAGGCCTATCTGCCGCTGATCACATCTGGGGATTCAGTCTATGTTGAGTCAAGCGTGGTCCGTGAGGTCAATCGAGGAGGACTTCGCCCAGGCACTCAACTCGGTGATGCGGTCATTCGCACGACCCTTCCCATCACAATCTATGATGTTCTGCTGGAAATGCGTTTGTACAACGCCGACACTGGAGAGCAGTTGAAGGCAATCACGACGACCCTTGATCTGCCAGCCATCTATCCCGGCCAGCCAGCCACTGCTGGCGGTATCTTTTCGTATTCGTATTGGTTCGATGAGGACAATTACACCGTTGAGGTAGATATCCTTGAGTGGCAGACTGAGCGGCTGGATGAAACCGGCCAGGCCCAGACGATTGTCCCGCTCACCATCGTCCAGGTTGTTTATTCCGCACTTGGACCGTATGGCTGGTCCATTTATGAGGCCACTATCCGCAACGATACGCCCTACCCGATCAGCGAAGGGTGGTTCGTTATTCGTGGCCCCGGAGGCAAAGATATGAAACGCGACATCCTGCCGGCATTAGAGCCAGGGGCAAGCACCACTGTTTATGTTTGGCAGTGGCAACCGTTAGACTCGTATGTGGCAGCGGCGCAGGGTCGTTTAGGCCCAGCCCCGGCCAGCCAGCGCTAGCCGATCAGGGCATGGACACAGCGGGATGGAGCTTCACCAACGGTGCAGTTCCATCCCGCTGTGTTTTACCAATGCTTGCGCTAAACCGTGATTTTGCCTCATCCTGCGCTACAATTAATCGCACAGATGATTTTTTGCAGGAGTATGTCCAATGGCACCTCAGCGTATCCAACCCCAGCCCGGCCAGGAGTCGGTCTGGGACTATCCGCGCCCGCCCCGGCTTGAGCCGAGCAGCCAGCATATTCAGATCCGCTTCAACGGCGTGACGATCGCCGACACCACGGCGGCCTACCGCGTGCTGGAGACCAGCCACCCGCCGGTGTACTACCTGCCGCCGCACGATATTGCGCGGCAATATCTGATGCCGGTCGCTGGCAGCAGCTGGTGCGAGTGGAAGGGCGTGGCGGTGTACTTCAGCCTGGCGGTTGGCGAGCGGCGCGCCGAAAAGGTCGGCTGGGCCTATCCCAAGCCCAGCGCCGATTTCACTGCGATGGCCGGCTATATCGCGTTCTATGCCGCGCCAATGGATTCCTGTCAGGTTGACGGCGAGCAGGTTACGCCGCAGCCGGGCGACTTCTACGGCGGCTGGATCACCAGCGCGATCGTCGGGCCATTCAAGGGCGAACCTGGCTCGTGGGGCTGGTAGGTTGCTCAGGCCTCGCTGGAGTTGGGCGTTGTTTTGATGATCGAGGTGCTGTCGTTGCCGCTGTCTGGCGCGGTAGCCGCTGGCGCTGTGGAATCCGTCGCAGCGGCTGCGGGGCCGACCTCGGGCTTGACCTCGGGCAGGCTGAGGGCCGCCACGGGCAGGGTCCAGATAAAGCGCGAGCCGCGTCCAAGCGTGCTATCCACCCAGATCCGACCGCCGTGGGCCTCAATGATCGCCTTGGTCAGATACAGGCCCAGGCCGGCGCCCTGAGTCTCGCGGGCCAGGCGGTTGTCGACCCGATAGAACGGGCTGAAAACCTTGGTCAGCTCATCCGGGGCGATGCCGATGCCCTCATCGGAGACATAGGCCATCACGTGGGTGCCATCCTGCCAGCCGCCGACGCGCACAACGCCGCCGTTGGGCGAGTACTTGATCGCATTAGAGATCAGGTTGTTCAGCACCATGCGAATCCGCTCGGCATCGCCATACACGGCGGGGAGGGCTTCTTCAAAGCGCAGCTGAAACTCAAAGCGATCATCGCTGGTGGCGGCAAACGCGCTGACCACATCGCCGCTCAGCTCGGCCAGGTCCCACTCGCTCGGGTGCAGCCGCAGACCGCCGGCCTGCATCCGCGAGACCTCCAGCAGATCGCCGATCAGCCGTCCGAGCCGGTCGGCCTCCTCCTCGATTCCGGTCAGCAGCTCCTGGTGGGTGCTCTCATCGAACTGCACATCGGTGCGGCGCAGCGTGCCGGCGTAGCCCTTGATAATGGCGACCGGGGTTTTAAGCTCGTGCGACATCACCGAGATAAACGTCGACTGCAGCTCCTCCTCGCGCTTTTGGGCCGTCAGATCGCGCACATTCGCCACCGCGCCCATAAAGCGTCCGGCGGCATCGCGCGTGGCGCTGTAGGAGGAGCCGACATACAGCTCGTGGCCATCGCGGTGGGTTACCCAGCCCTCGATCGCCGGGTGGGCCTCCGGCGGATACACCTGGAGCGGGCAGGCGGTCAGGCACAGATTGATGCCCTGGGTATTGTGGATTGCCAGCACCTCGGCGCAGGGGCGCCCGATGGCCTCGGCCCGGGGCCAGCCGGTCAGGCGCTCCATGGCAGCGTTGAAGCGAATAATCCGCCAGCGCACATCAAGCATCATCATGCCGTCGGCGCTTTGCTCGATAATCTCATCAAGGCGGCTGCGCTCGGTGACGGCCTCGGCGTACAGCTGAGCGTTGTTGACGGCGATGGCGGCGAAATCGACGAAGGCGCCGAGCAGCTGGCGGTCGTCGTTGGTGAACCCGACGTTCAGCGCCGCCCGTAGCACGATCAGGATGCCGACCTGCTCCTCGCCAACCACCAGCGGCAGCGCCACCGCCTGGCGCAGCGGCAGATTAAGCGTATTGGCGGCGGTGGCCAGCTCACCACCGAGCCGCGGCGACTGCGGACCCTCGACATCCAGCACCCGCAGCATGTCGTTGAAGGCCGGCCAGCCCGATGCCGGCAGCCCGTAGGCGGCGCGAATCTCCAGCATGCTGGCCGGGTTGATCAGCGCGATCAGCCCGTAGTTGCCGGCGAGTAGCTCCACCGCCTGGGCGATGACGAGGTTGAGCAGTGGCTCGGCGTCAAGCTGCGCCGCCATCGCGCGGGCCAGCCGCAGCAGATAATCCCGCTGGCGCAGCCGTCGATCCTGGCTCTCTAACATCGTTCTAACGCTCCGTCTATACCCATTTAACACGGGGATTGTACCATAGGGGCAGGTTCGAAATCGATCAGGAATGCGAACCGAAACTGGATGTAACTAAGGAGGTAGTGGAGCTATGGCAACCTTAAATCGTTGGACACCTATCGAGGAAGCATTGAGCCTGCGCGATGCAATGAGCCGACTGTTTGAAGATAGCTTTGTAGCACCAGCATCGATCGGTGGTCGGGTAAGCAATCTTGGGGTTGAGATGAATGTGTATGAGAACGAGCACGGCTTTGCGGTTGAGGCCAGCGTGCCTGGGCTGAAGCCCGAAGATCTCGACATTACCTTGCAGGACAATGTGCTCACCGTGAGTGGCGAGTTCCGCGAGGAGAAACCAACCGAGGGTGCAACCGTCCATCGGGTGGAGCGCCGCTTTGGCCGCTTCAGCCGCTCGGTTGCCCTGCCGACGATGGTGAAATCCGATCAGGTCAGTGCGAGTCTTGAGAACGGCATCCTGCGCCTGGAGATCCCCAAGGCCGAGGAGGTCAAGCCGCGCAAGATCAGTATTCAGGCGGGCAACCAGGCCCAGTTGACTGGTGAGAAAACCCGTGAAGTAGGCAAATAATTCCCAAAGCGCAGGCGGCGTCCCCGGTGCTGTGCCAGGATTGCTGAACATTGAAGATCCGCTGCCCGGCCGCAGTCTTCAGCAGCTCGGCAAAGTGCAGGCGCACCAGATACAGCCCGTTGGTCACCGT
>JACCRK010000150.1 GCA_013813565.1 Herpetosiphonaceae bacterium | reverse complement strand
CTTCGTTGTTGTGCTCGTTGTTGGGCTGGTAATCTGGATATTGGGCAAAGCCTGAGATTCGCGATCAGCCTGCGCCAATCGCTCAGTCCCGCACCAGAAACTGGAGGATCTCGTCCCAGTGATTGATATACATCACGTGGCCTTCGTTGGGAATCATCGCAAGCTGAGCGTTCGGGATGCTGCGGGCGAGATAGTGGGCCATCGCCGGCGGAACATTCACATCCTGATCGCCCTGCCAGATTTTGGTTTTGACCCTGATGTCGGCTGGGCTGAATCCCCACGGGCCAGTCAGCACGGCCATATCCGCCACAATCCCCTGCGGCCCCTGGCGATAGATCTCGGGCATGTCATTGACCAGCAGCGCTTTCAGATCGATGTTGGGATGGGCGCGCAAAATGGCTTTGTCGCACTTCGGCAGCCGTTTGTAGAATTGCTTCCAGACCATCTCGGGCCGATCAGCTGCGAGCGACTGGGCAAAGTTCAGGAACCACGGGGCATGGCGGATCAGGAACGGCAGGATGCGATAGGTGACATTCATCCCCTTGGTGACTTCCGGCACATTAAACGGGGCCAGGCTGCTGATCAGCGCCAGGGTGGTGACCCGCTCTGGCAGCCGGTAGGCACACGCGGCGGCGTAGGGGCCGCCCGCCGACCCGCCGCCAACGGCAAACCGCTCAATCCCGAGCTGATCGGCCAGCTCCTGCACGTCGGCGGGCCAGTCCAGCAGGGTCCGCTTGGCCTTGACATCCGAAAGCCCGATCCCCGGCCGCTCGACCGTAATCACCCGTGCGCCCAGCGCCGTGTCCACCCCATCATCAAACGGGTAGAACCGCCGCGAGGCCGAGCCATTGAACAGGAAGATCGGCTTCCCGGTCGGGGCACCGAACTCAGCATAGCCGAGGCTCCGCCCATCGCGGAGCGTGATCTTGGTCGTGCGAGTGTCTGACGGATAGCTCACAATCAAATCCTCCTGTTGCGTACCCAGTTCTTCAGTTGATCAGTGACTCATAGTACGCCGATGCCCCGCCGAAATCCAGGGTGAGTTTTGCCGGCCGGGCCTCAAAACCTCCCCATTGATAGTATCATGTGGATTATCGCTGGCTGAGCTGGTCGAAGTTGCGCCGGTCGAAGCCAGGAAAGGAGCGCTATGCCACGCCAGAACATCTCATCGGGGACGCCGTGGGAGCCGATTGTCGGCTACTCGCGGGCGGTGCGGATTGGCCAGCACGTCCATGTGGCCGGGACCACCGCCACCGTCGACGGCCAGGTTGTCGGCGCGGGCGACGCCTACGCCCAGACTGTCCAGATCATCAGAAATATTGAGGCGGCCCTGCGCCAGGCCGGCGCGGAGCTGAGCGATGTGGTGCGCACGCGAGTCTTTGTGGTCAACATGGCTGACTGGGAGGCGGTTGGGCGGGCGCACGGCGAGTTTTTTCGTGCGATCCGCCCGGCGGCCACGATGGTCGAGGTCAGCCGCCTGATCGACCCGGCCATGCTGGTCGAGATCGAGGCCGACGCCTATCTCGCCGAGTGAGATTGGCTGGCCGCAACGGCTGGCCAGCTGGTAATGAAAAATTAATAAACGGCGATGATCGATACGCAGATGTGATAGAATAGCCGCGAGTTTCCCCCTTTTTTCCTCATATCATAGGAGGTTCACAGATGAGCATCCGAATTAGCCGATTTATGCTTGGAGTGCTGCTGCTTAGCATTCTGGCAGCGTGTGGCGGCGCGACGGCAACGACGGCACCAGGCGGATCTGGCACGACCGGCGGCGCAACGACCAGCGGCGAGCCGATTCCCCTGGGCATTGCGCTGGCCCAGACGGGCAATGTGGCGCTCCTGGGGCAGGAGCAGGTTATTGGCGCGAAGCTGGCCGAGACATACTTCAACAGCAAGGGCGGGATCAACGGTCGCCCGATCAAACTGATTTTCCAGGACACCGCCGGCGATGAGGCTGGTGCGATCAACGCCTTCCAGACCCTGATCAACCAGGACAAAGTGGTCGGCATTGTTGGGCCAACCCTCTCGCAGCAGGCCTTCAGCGCCGACCCGATCGCCGAGCAGGCCAAGGTTCCGGTGCTGGGTCCATCGAACACCGCCAAGGGCATCCCGCAGATCGGCGACTACATTGCGCGGGTCTCGGCCCCGGTGGCCGTGGTGGCGCCAAACGCCCTCCAGGCGGCGCTTGAGATCAACCCCAACATTAAAAAAGTCGCCGTGCTCTACGCCCAGAACGACGCCTTCAGCAAATCCGAGACCGGCACCTTCCAAAACACGGTCACCCAGACCCTGAAGCTGGAGCTGGCCACGGTTCAGGAGTTCCAGACCACCGACACCGACTTCACCACCCAGGCCACCAACGTCATCAACGTCAACCCCGACCTGGTGATTATCTCCGGGCTGGCGGCTGATGGCGGCAACCTGGTCAAGCAGCTGCGCGAGCTGGGCTACAGCGGGCTGATCGTCGGCGGCAACGGCCTGAACACCGCCAACATCTTCCCGGTCTGCCAGAAGTTCTGCGACGGTATCATCATCGCCCAGGCCTACAGCTTCGCCCAGGAGAATGATGTCAACAAGGCCTTCCGCGACGCCTACAAGGCCGAGCAGAAGAAAGAGCCGCCCCAGTTCAGCGGCCAAGCCTTCGCCGGCGTGCAGGTGTTTGTCGAGGCGCTGATCGCGCTGGACAGCAAGACCAAGCTGGACACCCTCTCGCTGGAGCAGATCCGCGAGCAGCTCAACACCCAGATTCTGGCCGGCAAATACAACACCCCGCTTGGCGAGATCTCCTTCGATCCCGAGGGCGAGATCATCCAGAGCAAATACTATGTCGCCCAGATTAAGATGGATGAGACCGGCACCAACGGAACCTTCAACTTCATTCGCTAGTCGGCAGCAGGTCAGCGGGTGGCTGGTCGCGCCACGATCGCCACCCGCTACCATCCCCGGAGGTCACTGTGACCCTGACGCAATTTTTTCAGAATGTGCTGAATGGCCTATCCATCGGCAGCGTGTATGCCATCTTTGCCCTCGGCTACACCCTGGTTTTCTCAATCCTTGGGATCATCAATTTTGCCCATGGTTCGGTGTTTACGCTCGGCGCCTACTTCACCTACATGCTGACCGGGCTGGCCGTTGGCTTCAACGGGATTCTGGCGACAACCAGGCTGCCCTTTGCCCTGCCGTTCATCCTGGCGCTGCTGGTTGGCAGTGGGCTGGCCGGCCTGGTGGGCGTGCTGATCGAGCGGCTGGCCTTTCGACCGCTGCGCAAACGCGGCTCCGACCGCCTGCTGTCGCTGGTGTCAAGCCTGGGTGTCGCCGTGGTCATCGTCAATCTGATCCAGTATCTCGTTGGTGCCGAGGCCTACTCGTATCGCTCGGACCCGTTTGGGCTGGGCCAGCCGACGGTCAACTTCGGCACCCCCGAGCGGCCCATCCCGGTGCGCAGCGTGCAGCTGGTGATCTTCGCCGTCTCGGTGGTGATCCTGATTGTGCTGACCCTGATCATCAACCGCACGAGGCTTGGCAAGGCCCTCCAGGCCGTGGCCGAGGATACGGTCACCGCCCGGCTGCTGGGCATCAACACCGACCGCCTGATTCTGTTCACCTTCTTCGTCAGCGGGTTTCTGGGCGGCATGGCCGGCACGCTGGTCGCCACCAGCCAGAGCATCACCGGGCCATACTTCGGGATCGCCTTTGGCCTCAAGGGGCTGGCGGTGATCGTGCTCGGCGGACTGGGCAACATTCCTGGCGCCGTTGTCGGCGGGTTCGTGATCGGCCTGGCCGAGGCCTTTGTGCCCTCGCAGTACGTGGCCTACAAAGAGGCGGTCGCCTTCGCGCTGCTCTTTATCATCCTGCTGATTCGCCCGCAGGGCCTGCTGGGCCGCGTTCAGGTGCAGAAGGTGTAGTGCGGTAGTGGCTAGTGATCAGTGATTAGTGACCAGTGGATCGTGGTTAGATGTTAAATCTACCAATCACAATTGCTAAGCCACTGATCACTAGCCACTAGTTACTGATCACTGCTCCAACAAGGAACAACCAATGACCGACTTCTTCAATACCTACGGCAACCTGATGGTGCTGATGGTGTTCAACGCCATGCTGGGCCTGAGCCTGTATCTGCCGCTGATGGCCGGGCAGCTGTCGCTGGCCAGCCCCGGGTTCTATGCGCTGGGCGGCTACATTGGCGCGGTCTTCTCGACCAAGGTGTTTCAGTCCAGCGACGGCGCCTTCCCGGTCAGCTATGTTCTGCTGGAGATGCTGGTCGGCGGGTTGGCCTCGGGCGTGCTGGCGATTGTTGTGGGGATTCCGGCGCTGCGCCTGCGCGGCATCTACCTGGCGCTGGCCACGATCGCCTTTGTCGAGATTCTGCGGGTGCTTTCGCTGAACCTGACGATCACCGGCGGGGCGATCGGCATCTTCGGCATTCCGCAGCCGTTCAATCGTCCGCTGAAGTATCTGTATATCGCCGGGCCGCTGCTGCTGTTCAGCATGTTCTTTATGTATCGCCTTGAGCGCATCCGCGCCGGGCGGGCGCTCACCGCCATCCGCGAGGACGAGCTGGCCGCCGGGGCGATGGGCATCAACCCGACCTACTACAAGGTGCTGGCCTTCACCCTGGGCGCGATCCTGGCCGGGATGGTCGGGGCGCTCAGCGCGCACTTCCTCAACACCTGGAACGCCCGCCAGGGCACCTTCGACGCCAGCATCACCTATCTCACCTTCGCGCTGATCGGCGGCTCGCGCACGTTTGTCGGCCCGGTCGTCGGCGCGATGCTCCTGACCGCCCTGCCGGAGCTGCTGCGCTTCCTCGGCGGTATCGACCAGCTCCCGCAGTCGGTCCGGGATCTATTTCTCAACGGCCGGCTGATTATCTTCGGCCTGCTGATTGTGCTTGGCACGATCTTCTTTCCCCAGGGCATCATCACCCCGAGGCTGTGGGAGCGCCGCCGCCGCACGAAGGCCGTGCGCCCAGCGGAGAGCAATCTATGAGTGAGAGCGCTACCGTCCTTGAGGTCCGCGCGATGACCCGCCGCTTTGGCGGGCTCGTGGCGGTCAATAACGTCTCGTTCAATGTCGCCCAGGGCGAGATCTTTGGGCTGATTGGGCCAAACGGCGCCGGCAAGACCACGCTGTTCAACCTGATCACCGGGCTGATTCCGCCCTCGGATGGCAAGCTGCTCTACCTGGGCGAGGATCTGACCAACCGCCCGCCGTATAAGATCGCCGCCCGCGGGATCGCCCGGACCTTCCAGAATATTCGGCTGTTTGGTGAGCTCTCGGCCCTGCGCAATGTGATGATCGCGCAGCATATTCACACCCGCTCCAACGTGCTGACCGGCGTGTTCGGCCTGCCCCGCGCCCGCCGCGAGGAAGCGATCAGCCGCCGCAAATCGATCGAGCTGCTCGATCTGGTCGGCCTGCTCGATCGGGCCGATGAGAAGGCGATCAACTTCTCCTACGGTGACCAGCGACGGCTGGAGATCGCCCGTGCGCTGGCGCTGGAGCCGAGCCTGTTGCTGCTTGACGAGCCAGCCGCCGGAATGAACTCGAATGAAAAGCACGAGCTCAGCGAGTTCATCCGCCGGATCCGCGAGCGCTTCAACCTGACGGTGCTGCTGATCGAGCACCACGTCCCGCTGGTGATGGGCCTGTGCGACCGCATCGCCGTGCTGCACTTCGGCCAGATGATCGCGCTCGGCGATCCAGCCAATGTCAGGAACGATCCCGCCGTCATCGAGGCCTATCTCGGCGACGAGTAGCGCAAAAGCCGCCGGCTGAGCCTGTCGAAGCCGAGCCTGTCGAAGCCAAACTAAGTTGGAAGCTACACCTATGACAACAGAACCAGTCCCAATCCTTGAGCTGCACGGCATCACCGTCAACTACGGCGGCATTCGCGCGATCGAAAACATTGATCTGGTGGTCAACACCGGCGAGGTCGTGACGCTGATCGGGGCCAACGGCGCCGGCAAAAGCACGACGTTGCGGGCGATCTCGCGGCTGGTCAATCCGCTGAGCGGCAAGATCATCTACGCTGGCAAGGACATTACCCGTGCGCGCACCGACGAGGTGGTCAAGTGGGGCATCGCCCAAAGCCCCGAGGGACGCCGGGTGCTGGCCCGCCAGAGCGTGCTGGACAACCTGCGGCTGGGCGCCTACACCCGCTCGGATCGGGCCGAGATCGAGCGCGATCTACAGCAGCAGTTCGCGCTGTTTCCCCGTCTGGCCGAGCGCCGCCACCAGCAGGCCGGGACCCTGAGCGGCGGCGAGCAGCAGATGCTGGCCATCGCCCGCGCCGTGATGAGCCGCCCGCGCCTGCTACTGCTCGACGAACCCAGCCTCGGGCTGGCGCCGCTGATCGTGATTGAGATTTTCAGCATCATTCGCAACCTGCACGCCGCCGGGGTGACGATTCTGCTGGTCGAGCAAAACGCCCGCCTGGCGCTGCAAAACGCCGATCGGGGCTACGTCCTGGAGGCTGGTGCGATCACCTTCAGCGGCCCGGCCGACCAGCTCCTCGGCGACGAGCGGGTCAAGCAGGCCTATCTCGGGTAGATACCCTAAAAAAAGCAGGGCGCTCGTGGAACCTGCCCACGAGCGCCCTGCTTTTTAAATTCAGCCTACCAGCCAGAGTCGCTTGGCCGGGTGCCATTCTCCTGATCGCCCTCATCGCCGCCGACGGCGTAGTTATCGTACAGGTCCTCGTTGCGGCGATCCTCGGAGCGGCGCAGCTGGTCGAGCTGGCGCTCGGCCTCGTTGGGGGTCAGGCTCGATGGCGGCGGATTGGGGCGCTGCTCCTCCCCGCCGCCGTTATCCTGGGGCTGCTCCGGCGGCTGCTGTCCGCCAGGGTTGGGCTGCTGCTGATCGCCAGGCTGCTGGTCGGGCGGTGGCTGCTGGCCCTGGCCGCCGGCCTGCTGCTGCTGCTGCTGCTGCTGCTCCAGCTGCTTTTGGGCTAGCTCCAGGTTGTACTTGGCATCAACGTCGTCAGGTGCGCGGCGCAACGTCTCTTTGTAGGAGTCGATCGCCTGCTGGAACTCGTTCATGCGATAGTAGGCGTTGCCCTGATTGTAGTAGATCGTCGCCTGGGTCAGCGGATCGGCGTTTTTCAGCATATCCTTGGGCGCTTCAATCGCCCCCAGATAGTCGCCCAGCTCATAGCGCGTGTTGCCCAGATTGACCTGCGGCTCGATCCGGTCGGGGGCTAACAGGGCGGCCTGCTGGTACTGTGGCAGCGCCTGGCCATAGATGCTCTGTTCGTAGAGCTCGTTGCCTTTGGTGTTGTAGTCGCTGGCCGTAAGCTGGCCACAGCCAGTCAGCGCCAGCGCCAGCAGCAGCCCGGCTCCAGCAGAACGCAGGCGCGATTGCTTTGTTCCGGCGAATTTCTGTTTCTTCATGCCATTCCCTTTCGTCGTCCAAGCAGCACATCGGCCACCAACAGCACCAGCGCCAGCCCCGCAAACAGATAAAAGCGCTCAGTCTGCATGCGCCTGGTCTGATCGGCCAGATCGACCGGGGCGCTTTGCTCCAGGACCCGGATCAGCGTTGCAACATCGATGCTCGTGCCAGCAAAATAGGTACCGCCAGTGGCCGAAGCGATCTGTTCCAGCAGCGGCTCGTTGAGCTTGCTCTGGACGCGAGTGCCATTGCTGGTCTTGATAAACTCCGGCTCCCCTAGATCGCTGTAGATCGGAATTGGCCCGCCAGCCGTGGTCGCCATACCAACGGTGTGAATAGTCAGGCCGACCTTGGCCGCCTCACGGGCGGCGGCGACCGCCTCCTGAGCTTTCTCATCGCTGGGATTGCCGTCGCTGTCGGTCATCTCACCGTCGGTGATCAGCACAATCGTACGGCCCTCAATCTGGCCAAGGGGAAATGAGCGCAGGGCATCCTCGATCACCGCCGCGATATTGGTACCGCCCAGGGTCAGCGAGCGCGTGTCGATCGGGGCCACCAGCGAGCGGGCGGCGGCGACATCGCTGGTCAGCGGGAACTGGACATAGCTGGTCGAGCCAAACATCAGCATGCCAAGCTGGTTGCCCTCCAGCCGTTCAAGCAGATCGATCACCAGCTTTTTGCTGGCCTCGATCCGCGAGGGCCGAATATCCTGCACGGCCATGCTGGTCGATCCGTCGAGCAGCAGCAGCACCTGCAGCCCTGATCGCTTGACTGTCTCCTCGCCCGCGCCCCAGCGGGGCCGGGCCAGCGCCACCGCAATCAGGCCGATCGCGGCCAGCTGCAGCCCCGCCCGCAGGTAGCGGGTCCGCGTGGTGCTGGTGTGGAGCAGCGTGCCAACCAGCGTCTCGTCACCGATCAGGCGCCGGTCGCTGCGCTCGGCGCGCCAGGCCCGCCAGAACAGACCGGCTAGGGGCAGCAGGATCAACAGCAGGAAGAGATTTTCAGGTTGGGCGGCCATTAGCTTATGCTCCGTAGCACTGTCGTGCGAATTAGAATCTCCAGCATCAGCAGGATCAGCGCGCCCAGCGCCCAGGGCTGCCAGGCCTCCTGGTAGCGCACCAGCCGCTCGCTGGCAACCTGTGAGCGCTCCAGCTGATTGATTTTTTCGTAGATTTCCCGCAGAGCCTGCTGGTCGCCGGCGCGGAAGAACAGCCCACCGGTGCGCTCAGCGATCAGCCGAAGGGCGACTTCATCTTCGGCGGTGGGCGCGGGGATCAGGTAGGTCTCATCGCGCCATGGGTCGTACACCGGGTACTCACCATTGCCCGGCGCACCCACCAGGATGGTGTAGACCCGCACATCGAGGGCGCGGGCGATCTCGGCTGCCTGCGCCGGGTCGATATCGCCGCGATTGTTCGAGCCATCGGTCAGCAGAATCACGATTTTGCTTTTTGTCTCCGAGTTGCGCAGGCCATCGACCGAGTGGGCCAGCGCGATCCCGATTGCGGTGCCATCAGGGCGGCGCACCGTCTGCACCTGGCTCAGCAGATTGAGCATAAACTCATAGTCGAGCGTGAGTGGCACCTGGGTGAACGCGTGGCCAGAAAAGACCACCAGCCCGATCCGGTCGTCGGTGCGGCCTTCGATGAACTCGGCAATCACCTCTTTGGCCACCATAATCCGATCTTTGGGCGCAAAGTCCTCGGCCTTCATGCTCAGCGAGATATCCAGCGCCAGCTGAATATCGATGCCCTCGCGGGTGACTTTCTCGGAGCTCTGGACCTGCTGCGGGCGCGTGAGCACCACAATCAGCAGCGCAATCGCCGCCGACCGCGCGGCCAGCAGCAGTGGCCGCAGGCGCACCCGCCACGAGGTTTTGACGCCCGCCATCGCCCGCAGGTCGGAGAACCGCATGGTCGCCACGTCGGTGCGCGAGCGCGTGTGCATCGTCCACCAGACCAGGGGCACCAGCGGCAGCAGCCAGAACAAATATGGATAAGCAAAATGCATAGGCTCAAGTAAGCCGTCGCAGCGGGCCAGGAATTTCGATCCGGCGCATATGGACGGCTTACGTCCTCCTTCTTAGGCTAGCGGGCGGCAATAATGGCCTGACGGGCGTGGTCGAGCAGGGCAATGGCAGCAACTGAGCTGGGCAGCTGGCGGGCAAATTTCACTCCGTCAGCCTCGGCCAGTAGCGTCAGCAGGAAATCACGCCGCTGAATCACCGATGGATGGGTCAGCGCGGCCCGCACTTCGCTGGTGGTGCGCTCCATTGCGGGCACACTGTAGCGGTCTGAGATGAATGTGCGGAGCACATCAGCAATCAGCGTGTAGTGATCGACCATGCGGTTCTGGGCCACCAGATCCATGCGGGCGACCCGGTCGAGCTCGGCCAGCGCGGCCCCAACCGGGTCGCGGACTGGCGGCGGCCCGGCCACCGGAACTGGCACCTGGCGATGGCTACGGTAGTACATAATCGCCCAGACCAGAAAGCCGGCCAGCAGTACCGCCAGTAGACTCAGGCCGATGATCAGCAGGTAGTTAGCTTGTTCACTCATAGGTAGTTGTGGTTTCAATGGCTTGATATTATTGGCTTCTGCATCTAATACCGAGACAACTTCAATACTCAATGGCTGGGTGGTGGCCCGCGCCGCAGTGCCGCCGGGCGCGACTACCTTGACGATCTGCGTCGGCAGGGCGTGATACCCAACCTCCCAGATTGTCAGGGTGCAGCGCCAGCCCGACTGGGTGCCGCCATCGATTGAGACGGCCGGCACGTCGGCGCACTCGCGCACCTCCCACTCGCCCAGCGACGAGGTTGGGATGGCCGGCAGCTCCACGGCAAACCCGGCTGGGGCATTGACCACCAGCTCATAGTCCATGAAATCGCCAACTGTGATCTGGACCCGATTGACCTGGGCGCGTGTGGTCACCGATGGCTCGGCCGCCAGCGCAAAGGCGGAGGGCAGCAGGCAGAAGGCCACCAGCAGGGTCAGGCCAGCCCATACGTAGCGTTTTTGGATTGATAGCACGTGGATCATCTCTAGGCTTCCTCTTCCTGCTGGTGATCGATCAGGCCCGCTCGCGGCGCCGAATGCGGTTGGTGAAAAAGGCTTGCAGCGCATCGGCGTAGCGCTGATCGGTCTGCAAGGTGATCATATCGACGCCGAGTGAGCGGAGCTCGGCCGCGTGGTCCTGGCGTTGCTGGGCCGCCCGCTGCTCAAACTGATCGCGCACCCGCTTGTTGCGCAGATCGACCACGATCTCCTGGCCGGTCTCGGCATCCTGCAGACGCAGCAGGCCCACCGACGGCAGCGTGCTCTCGCGGGGGTCCTCGATGCGGATCGCTACCACATCGTGGCGCCGGGCGGTCACGCGCAGCGGCCGGACCCAGTCATCGCTGGCGCGAAAATCCGAGACAATAAATACCAGCGCCCGACCTTCGACAATGTTGTTGACGTACTCCAGCACCTTGGTGAGGTTGGTTCCACGATGGCGCGGTTCCACCGTCAGCAGCGTGCGGATCATCTGCATGACGTGGTTGCGGCCCTTGCGCGGCGGCAGAAACGTCTCCACCTCGTCAGTAAATAAGACGAGGCCGACCCGATCATTGTTCCGCCCGGCCGAGAGCGCCAGCGTCGCGCACAGCTCGGCCTCTAGCTCGCGCTTCAGCTTGACCTGGGTGCCAAAATCCGACGAGCCGCTGATATCGACCAGAATCATCACCGTCATCTCGCGCTCTTCAACAAAGCGCTTGATAAAGGCCTTGCCGGTGCGCGCGGTCACGTTCCAGTCGATCGCCCGGACATCATCGCCAGGCTCGTACTCGCGAATTTCATCAAACTCGATGCCGCGGCCCTTGAAGCTGCTCATGTACATGCCCGCAAACATGCCCGTGACCAGCTTGGTCGTCTTAAGCTCCACCAGGCGCACCTGGCGCATCAGATCTTGCAGATTCATAAGCACCCAATCAAACCGTTGCTAGCGCGAATCTCTAATCCGTAATACCGTTCAAATAAGGGAGCCGAGCCAGTTTTTGACCTCACCCCGGCGCTTCGCGCCACCCCTCTCCATCCCGGTGGAGAGAGGGAATTCCCACGAATTTCCTTATTGGAACGGTATTGCCCCTAATCCCTAACCCCTAATTCCTAACCCCTAATCCCTAACCCCTACTCGCTACGGCACCCGCACCCGATTCAAAATCTGGCCGATCATATTCTCCGAGGTGATGTTCTCGGCCTCGGCCTCGTAGGTAATGATCAGGCGGTGGCGCAGCACGTCCAGGGCCATGTGCTTGACATCGTCGGGCGTGACATAAGCGCGGCCCTGCAAGAACGCGGCGCCCTTGGCGGCCAGCGCCAGGAAGATCGTCGCCCGCGGCGAGGCGCCAAACTCGATCATCGGCTTGAGCTGGGGCAGGCCGAACTGGTCGGGCCGGCGAGTGGCAAACACCAGATCGAGAATATAGTGCTTGACTCGATCGTCGATATAGATCTGGTGGAAGATCGCACGGGCGCGCTCCAGCTCTTCAATTGTCAGGACCGCGCTCATCTGGGGCATGGCCGCCCCAGCCATGCGGTTCATAATCTCGTACTCTTCCTCGCGGGTCGGATAGTCCACCACCACCTTGAGCATAAAGCGATCCACCTGGGCCTCGGGCAGCGGATAAGTGCCATCGTGCTCGATCGGGTTTTGGGTCGCCATCACCATAAACGGCTTGGGCAGCTTAAACGACTCCGAGCCAATCGTGACCTGGCGCTCCTGCATGCCTTCAAGCAGCGCGCTCTGGACCTTGGCGGGAGCGCGGTTGATCTCGTCGGCCAGCAGGAAGTTGGTGAAGATCGGACCCTTGCGAATTGAGAATTCCCCGGTGCGCTGATTGTAGATCTGGGTGCCAATCAGGTCGCCGGGCAGCAGGTCGGGGGTGAACTGAATCCGCTCGAACTGAGCGTGGATGCCCTCGGCCATGCTTTTGACCATCAGGGTTTTGGCCAGCCCCGGCACGCCCTCGATCAACAGATGCCCATTTGCCAGCAGGCCGATTAGAATTCGCTCAGCCAGCGCCCTTTGCCCTACAACCACGCGGCCAACCTCGGTGACCAGCGTTTGCAGAGACTCGCCAGCGCGACGTACGTCGCTACTCGTTGTATCCACAGCAACCTCGTGTGAGATGAAGACAGAACATAGAACACGAGAACAGAAACACTCGCACGCCATGGCGATCGTTTCTGTTCTCATGTCCACTGCCTTGATAATACCACAAGCCACCGGGGAAATTGGTTTTTTCAGCGAGGGTTAAGCGGATTCTTAGGAAAACTCATTTCGTGGATGGGTTGGATGTGGGGCAGGCCGAGGGCGGGTACGGAGACCCGCCCTATTTCCATTTAACCCTACGCGTTGGTCTCGGCGCCGAGGGCGGGCGCGTGGCCCAGCTCCGCCGCCGCGGCATCGGGATCGACGGCGACCGGGTGGCCAAAGCCAAAGCGGGTCTTCAGGCTGTCCATCAGGCTGTAGACTACCGGGACGACCAGCAGGGTCAGGAACGTCGAGGTGAACAGGCCGCCAATCACCACCACGCCGAGGTCGGCCCCGATGAAGCCGCCCTCCTCCAGCCCCAGCGCCAGCGGCACCAGCGCCACCATCGTGGCGATCGCCGTCATCAGGATTGGCCGCAGACGGACGCTGCCGGCGCGCACCAGCGCGTCGTAGGTGCTCATCCCACGCTCGCGGTACTGCTCAACCAGCTCAATCAGCACGATGGCGTTGGTCACCACAATCCCGATCAGCATCAGCACGCCGATCAGGGTGGTGATGCCCAACGGCTTGCCGGTGATAAACAGCGCCAGCACCACGCCGATAATCGCCAGCGGCAGCGAGAACAGAATGATGAACGGGTTGAGCAGCGAGCCAAACGAGATCACCATCACGATGTAGACCAGGACGATTGCGACCAGCAGCGCCAGGCCCATGTCGCGGAAGGTGTCGGTCTGGGACTGGGCCTGCTGGCCGGTCTGCAGGCGCACGCCCTCGGGCAGGCCGATGGCGATAATCTCCTGCTCCAGCGCGGCCTGGGTGTTGAAGGTGTCGTCGCTGGTGAACTGGCCCGAGATCGAGGCCGCGCGGTCGCCGTTGATCCGGGTGATGCTGGTGGCGCCCGGCGCCTCCTGGATGGTCGCGACCTGCTCCAGCGGCACCGGGTTGACCGTGCCAACCGGCAGCGTGCGCAGCTTCTCGATGCTGAATGTGCTTGGGTCGACCTGGACAAAGATATCGTACTGCTTGCCGTTTTCGGCCAGGGTCACGGTGCCGGCGTTCTCGCCGTTCAGCAGCGCCCGAATCTGCAGCGCAATCTGGGCGGTGGTGGTGCCGCTGGCGATGGCCTTCTGCGGATCGACGGCGACATCAAGCTCGGGCTTGACCTCGGCCAGGCTGCTTTTGATGTTGGCCACCGGGAAGCGATCGCTGGCGTTGTTGCCGCCAATGGCCGCCATCACTTTTTGGTTGGCCTCGCGCAGCTTGTCGAAGTCGGCGCTGACCAGGGTGATATCCAGCCCGGAGTTGCTCGGGCCGCCGCCGCCCGCCGCCACAACCTCGGCCTGGGCGGTCTCAATGCCGCCGATCGCCTTGACCTGGGTTTCGAGGTCCTTGGCCAGCGCCTCGGGGCTGGCCACGTTGGCGGCGTTCAGGGTCAGGCGGAGCTGCGCCCGGTTGCTCGCCCCGGCGCCACCCGACTGGTCCCGCGAGCGATCGGAGTCGCCGGCGCGGCCGATGACGGTCTGGATATCGCGAACCTGGCCGGAGTCGCGCAGCTTGTTGACAATCGCCTCAACCTCGTCGACGCGCTGCCCGGTGGTCTCCAGGTCGGTGCCGGCCGGGGTGGTCAGGCTGATCGAGATGTTTTTCTCGGCGGTGTCGGGCAGAAACGTTACTTTGAGCAGCGGCGTCAGCGCCAGGCTGCCGGCCAGCAGCAGCAGGGCGATCGCCAGCGTGCCGAATTTCGTCGCGGTCGAGCGCAGCGACCAGCGCAGCGCCGGGGTGTACAGGCGCTGAAGCAGCGTTTCGGCCGGCTCGGGCTTGGTGCTAGGCTTGATGAACAGGCGGGCCAGCAGCGGCACCACCGTCAGCGCCACGACCAGCGAGGCCAGCAGCGCGTAGGTCACCGTCAGGGCGAAGGGCAGAAAGAACTTCGAGACGATGCCGCCGACGAAGCCCAGCGGCAGGAACACACACACCGTGGTCAGGGTCGAGGCGGTGATCGCCCCGGCGACCTCGCGGGTGCCGTCGAGCACGGCCTTGTTGACGTTTTCGCCGCGGTTGATATGGCGGTAGATGTTTTCCAGCACCACGATCGAGTCATCAACCACCCGGCCAACCGCCACCGTCAGACCGCCGAGGGTCATCACGTTGAGCGAGAAGCCCTGCACCCGCATTAGCACCAGCGCCACCACCACCGACAGCGGAATCGAGACCGCCGTCACCAGGGTTGAGCGCAGCGAGCGCAGAAACAGGAAGATGATGATCACTGCCACGACGGCGCCAATCGCGCCCTCGCTGAGCACCGCATTGACCGACTTGGTGATCGCCGTGCCCTGCTCGCTGACGATCTGAATAGTCAGCGGGCTGGCCCCAGGGGTCGCGCTGACCCGATCGAACTCGGCCTGGACGGCATTGACGATCTCGACCGTGTTGCCGAGGGTATCCTTGGAGATCTCCAGGCCGATGCTGGCCTGGCCGTTGGTGCGGGTGACGGTGTTGCCACCAATCGCGCCAACCTCGACCGTGCCAACCTCGTTCAAGCGAATCAGCAGGTCTTCAGGCAGGCCGGCGTTGGCGGCGGCGTCGGGGTTGTTCAGCCGCTGGGCCAGCGCATCCTGCGAGGCCTGGGGCAGGGTTGCGACAATTTCGGGCGTGAATACACCCAGCAGATTGGCCGGAATCTGGGCGATCAGCTCGGGCGTAATCTGCTCGGGCGTGGTAATGCCAAATGCGGCGAACTCGGCCGGGAGCTGCGCGGCGCCGCTAGGGGCCGGGGTCGCGGCCGGTGCCGGGGTTGCGGCCTCGGCGAGCGCTGCCGCCAGGGCTGTGCGGGTATCCTCAGGCAGCGCCAGCGCCAGGCTGACCGGCAGCTGGGGCAGGGCCGGGGCCGGGATCAGCGCCAGAACCTCGGGCGTAATCTGCTCAGGCGTGGTGATGCCGCTGGCCGCCAGCTGGGCGGGGACCTCGGGGTCGGGCAAGCGGGCCGCCAGGGCCGCCTGCGCCTCGGGGGCGAGCGCCAGGGCCAGCGGGAGCGAGATCAGGCTTAGGTTGGCCTCGGGAAACTGCCCAATCACCGCCGGGGTGATATCTGTCGGCGTGGTGATGCCGAACGCGGCCAGCTCGGCCGGGACCAGCGAGGCGGTGATTGGCGCCGTGCTGGTGACCGGGGCGGTCGGGGCCGGGGTTGCTGCGGCGGCTGGAACGGCCGGGGCGGCCGGAGGGCCACCGAATCCGCCAGCGCCAGGGCCACCGCCGGCCAGATTGACGCCCTTGATCCCAACGACGATATTGGCGATCTCTGCGGTTGAGCTATATTTGTGGGTGATCCGCAGCGGCAGCGAGCGGCCGCCGTCGCTGACTGTGCCAACCGGGAAGGCCACGTTGTTGGCCTGCAAGAACTGCACAACCTGGGCCTGGGTCAGATTATTCTCGGTGAGCTTCTCCGGGTCGAGGTTGACAATCACTTTTTCCTGCTGGCCGCCGGTGACCGCGACGTTGTTGACGCCGGGGATGGCCGCGATCGCCGGGATCAGGTCGCTCTCGACGCGGGCCTGCACATCGCTCAGGTTAGCGCCGCCGATGCTGGCGACCACGACTGGCAGCGAGTTGAAGTCAAACGTGCCAACCGTGGGGCTTTGCGCATTGGCGGGCAGAATCAGCGTGCTGAGCTTGTCCTGCACATCCGATTTCGCCTCCTTGGGGTTGGCATCGACGTCAAACTGAAGCACCGTGAAGGCGAAGCTTTCTGACGAGGTTGAGCGCACCGACTGCACGCCCGGCAGGGAGTTCATCCCTTTCTCGATCACCGCGCTGACATCCTGGTCCATCACGTCCGAGGACGCGCCAGGGTAGATGGTTGTAATGGTCACGATCGGAAACGAGATATCCGGGAATAGCTCGCGCTTCAACGAGGTCGACGATACAACTCCCACAATAATCAAAATCAGCGAGATCATAATCGTAATTGGCGGACGCTTCAAGGCTTGACGAGTTAACCACAGCACGCAGGTGGCTCCTTTCAATATCGGTTGACGGTAGAATGTTTTGCGTCTAGGATAGATTGTGTTACAAATATTTCACTATGCGAAATATTAGGGCTTTGTGAAAGCTGTGTCAAGGGCTATCGCCCTTACTGACATATTTGTTCACATAATGGCGCAAAGGGGCGACACATGTCACATTCTCTTAACCGTGCGACTCAACTCCATGAACTTGCCTCGATTATCCGGCTGCTGTTCTGGCAGGGCCATCGACAGGGCGCCGAGACCATGGAGCGGATCGGCATGACGATGCCGCAGGCGATGGTATTATTTGGGCTTGATGCCAGCGGTGGCCAGCGCACCATGACCGAGCTGGTCCACATCACCCAGCAGTCGGCCGGCACCCTGACCGGGATCGTCGATCGACTGATCGCCGCCGGCCTGGTGGAGCGCCGCCGCGACGACGACGATCGCCGGGTGGTCTGGGTGCGCATCACGGCGGTCGGCCACGCCAAGATGACCGAGATCGACGACCAGCGCGAGGCTGACATCGCGCGCATGACCGCTGACTTCGCCGACGCCGAGCTGGCCCTGTTCACCGGGCTGATGGGCCGCCTGCTGGCTGGGGTCGAGGCCGTGCTGGGGAAGTAGGCGCTGGGGATCGGGGTTGATCCTATTTTAATGATTTACGCAGGCCACGAAGATAAGAGCGTTCCGAAAATAGCTCGTCTATCGGGCGCGGAGGATAACGATGCCATTGTTACGTGAGCTACTGGCGGTCGCCAGCGAGGCGGCCTATCTGGGCGGGCGGCGGACGCTGGCCCACTTCAACGCCGGGGTGGCCGTCGAGACCAAGGCCGACAACACCCCGGTGACCCTGGCCGACCGCGAGGCCGAGCAGGTGATCCGCGAGCGGATTGCGCGCTCGTTTCCCAGCCACGCCATCATCGGCGAGGAGCAGGGCGAGACCAGCGGCGACAGCGCCTACCGCTGGATTATCGACCCGATCGATGGGACCAAGACCTTTATCCACGGCGTGCCATTCTACGGCGTGCTGATCGGGGTCGAGGTGGCCGGCCAGCCCGCCGTCGGCGCGGTCTACCTGCCGGCCTTCGACGAGATGGTGGCGGCCGCGACCGACCTTGGCTGCACCTGGAACGGCCGCCCGGCCCAGGTCTCGACGGTCGCCACGCTGGCCGAGGCGACCCTGCTGACCACCAGCGTCACCAGCTGTATGCGCCGCTCCGACGCCTACGAGCGGCTGGTCGAGCAGACCAAACTTCAGCGCACCTGGGGCGACTGCTACGGCTATGTGCTGGTGGCGACCGGGCGCGCCGAGATCATGCTCGACCCGGCGATGAACCCGTGGGACTGCGCGCCGCTACTGCCGATTCTGCGCGAGGCCGGCGGCCACTTCACCACCTGGCAGGGCGCGCCCACCATCTGGGGGCCGGACGCGGTGGGCACTAACGCGGCGCTCCACGCCGAGGTGCTGGCGATCCTCCAGGCCGAGCAGCGGCGCGACTAGGCCGCGTCGGAGCAGGTTTCTTCCCTTCGTGATCTTCGTGTCCTTCGTGGACAGCAAACTCTTTTTCGCGCCACTGGCATACGCTATGCTATGATTGCTGCTGGTCTAAAATATTGAAGCAGAAAATATGAGGCGAGCAGCGTATGACAAATCCGGCTAATCAGGCGGTGGATGTGAAACCCCAGGCTCACGCGGCGAGCGAGGAGCCAGAGCACCACCATGGGCCAGACCCAAAAGGCCGCTACCTGGCCTTGCTTTCGCTAACCGCGCTGGGAATTGTATATGGCGACATTGGCACCTCGCCGCTGTATGCAATGCGCGAGAGCTTCCACGGCCCGCACGCAATTCCCCCGACCCTCACCAACATCATGGGTGTGCTGTCGCTGATCTTCTGGTCGCTGATTTTGGTCGTAACTATTAAGTATCTGGTGTTTATCTTGCGCGCCGACAATCGCGGCGAGGGCGGAATCCTGGCTCTGACGGCGCTGGCCACCCCAATTAAACGCTTCGCCAAGAACGAGCGCTGGTGGATGGTGGTGCTGGGGGTCTTTGGCGCGGCGCTGCTGTATGGCGACGGCATCATCACTCCCGCCATCTCGGTGCTGAGCGCGGTGGAAGGGCTGAAGATCGCCACGCCGCTGTTTCAGCCGTATGTTATCCCAATCACGATTGGGATTCTGGTGGGCCTGTTTATGATTCAGCGCCACGGCACCGGACTGGTTGGGCGCTTTTTTGGCCCGATCACGCTGCTGTGGTTTATCGTGCTGGGTGCGCTCGGCGTTGTGCATATTGTGCGATACCCGGCCGTTCTGAGCGCGATCAACCCAATGTACAGCGTCACCTTCTTTCGCGAGGATGGCCTCCAGGGCTTTCTGATCCTTGGCACCGTGTTTCTGGTGGTGACCGGCGGCGAGGCGCTCTATGCCGACATGGGTCACTTTGGTCGCCTGCCGATCCGGCTAGCCTGGTTTGCGGTGGCCCTGCCCGGCCTGCTGCTGAACTACATGGGCCAGGCCTCGCTGCTGATCCGCCATCCTGAGTACGCCGAGAACCCGTTCTATCTCATGGCGCCAAGCTGGGCGCTCTATCCGCTGGTGGTTCTGGCCACAATGGCGACGGTGATCGCGTCGCAGGCGCTGATCTCCGGGGCTTTTTCGATCACGATGCAGGCCACCCAGCTCGGTTTCCTGCCGCGCATCCGCATTTTCCACACCTCGCGCACCGAGCGCGGCCAGATCTACATCCCATCGATCAACTGGCTGTTGATGCTGGCCTGTATTGCGGTGGTGATTGGGTTTCGCTCATCGAGCAATCTAGCGGCGGCCTACGGGATTGCCGTGACCTCGACGATGGTGATCACCACGGTTATTTTCTATATCGTGGCACGGCAGCGCTGGGGCTGGAGCCTGCTCAAGGCCGGGGCTCTGGCGGGCTTTTTCATGATTTTCGATCTGGCTTTTCTCGGCGCGAATCTGGTCAAAATCCCGGCGGGCGGCTGGTTTACCCTGGTGGTGGCCCTGCTGATCTTCACCATTATGACGACCTGGAAACGCGGCGAGAATCTGGTGGCCCAGCGCGCCAGCAGCGACCACCAGCTGAGCAATGTGATTGAGATGCTCCACGCCAGTCCGCCGGTGCGGGTGCCTGGCACCGCCATCTTTCTCAGCGCCCGCCCTGATGGTGCGCCCGAGGCCCTGCTGGCCAACATTCACCACAACGGCGTGCTGCACGAGCATGTGCTGCTGGTCACCGTGCAAACCCGCTCGGTCCCGCATGTGC
>JACCRK010000269.1 GCA_013813565.1 Herpetosiphonaceae bacterium | reverse complement strand
GACTTGAACGCGTTCAGCTCGGCGTCAACTTCGAGATTGGCCTGGCCATACTTGCTCTGGGCGTCGAGCATCCACTGGAGCGCCTGCACGCCGGCCTCGCTGTTCCAGGTCGCTTTGGTGCCGTCGTCGCTAAACTCGGTGCCGCCGTACTGGTGCAGCAGCTGCTGGAAGATCTGCTGGACCGGGAAGCCGGTGGTCAGCATGAAGCCGTTGTTGCCATCTTTGGTCATCGCGGCGGCGGCGGCGTCGAACTCAGTCGCGTTGGTCGGCGGCGCCGTGATCCCGGCGGCGGTGAGCAGGTCCTCGTTGTAGAACATGGTCATGGCGACAAAGCTCAGCGGAATCGCGTAGCGCTTGCCGGATACCTCGCCGGCATTCCAGGCGACCGCCGGGAAATCGGCGCCGCTGAGGCCGGACTGGGCCACTAGATCGTCGATTGGGCGAATAATGTTGCGGAACGCCGAGGTCGCCACCTGATCCTCGTTGATCACCGCTACATCCGGCAGGGTGTCCGAGGCCGCCGCAGTGTTGAGCTGGGTCGCGTACTCGCCCTGGCTGGTCATCGTGACCTTGATATTGGCATTCTCGCTATTGAACTTATCGACAATGTTGCCCATAAACGGACCATCAGGCCCGGTGAAGGGGTTCCAGTACTGGAGTTCAACATTGGTGCAATTTGCTGGCAGGGCCATGCCACCTGCTGGGGTTGTGCCGGTGCCTGGTGCGGCGGTCGCGGTGTCGCCGCCGGGCGCCGGGGCCGTCGTCGCGGTGTCGCCGCCGGTCGCCGGGGCTGTTGTGGCTGCTTCACCGCCACAGGCGGCTAATATCCCGATCAGCATGCTCAGCACGACGATCAACCCCATTGTTTTTCGTACAGAATATGACATTTTGAGCTCCTTGAACTAAGAATCAGGGTTTACAAGGGTGCTAGGGTGTGAAAATTGATGGGTCTGGAGTGCAGTGGTAGATTGAGTTTCGCTATGGTATAGCCTTGAACAAGCTGAATGGCCGTCTCCTTTCTCTAGCAATGCCAGCTCATCGATCTTTAGGTGGTGGTGGCCGACGCCGGGCGCGTTGCCTGGCCGGGCAGATAATCAAGGCGCAGAGTCAGATCTTGCGGGTAGTTGCCAAATGTGCGTCCAAACAGATTCATGCCACCAACATGCAGCGCATCAGGTTGGACGCCAATCCGCACGGTAATCACCCGCTGTTGATCGAGCGCCAGGTCAGCGATGGAGAGATTGGAAAGCCGCCGCCCATCGATAAATGTGCCCTGATCGTTGATCAGCCAGCGCTTCAGGAGGCCGTACTGGGTGTCGTTGATATCCCACCAGAGCGGGGTCAGCTGCCCGCGAAAGCCGCCAAAATCGCCGGGACAGGTCCAGACGCCCACCGCCTGATCGTTGATCCAGAGCGTAATGTCCGAGGGCCAGTTGTTGTTGTGAAGTGGCGCTTCCGAGCAGATCTCCATGCTCATTTGCAGGCTGTTCAAGGTGGCGCTGGTTGGCAGCCGATTCGGGAAGCTGTACTCCAGAAACCCGCTGCGAAACCAGATCAGCGCGGCCTGAATGCGCTCCGGCTCGTAGAAGCTCACCGAGTCATCCAGGTAGCCGATGATGGCGCTTTCGCTGGCCAGCCCACAGGTTGGCTGCACACTGAAGCGGGAGTAGGCGCCAATCGGCATCGTGATCTCGACGGATGCATTCTCGATCCGGGGCGATCCAGGCATGTGTACCAGCACATTGTCGTAGGTGCGGGTGCAGACTTTTTGCAGCCCATGGGTCGCCGCCTGTAGCTCGGTGTGCAGCAAACCGGCCTCTTCTAGAACCTTGATGTGGGCGGTGGCGGTGGAGGCTGGCAGATCCAGCGCATTGGCGATCTCGTTAACGGTGTGCCCGCCACTCGCCAGATATTGCAGAATCCGCCAGCGCGGGATCGAGGCCAGCGCCTTGAGCTTTTCAACGATCACATCCTCAGGATCACCATCTTCAAATTGCAGGGTCTTGCCATGAAGCATGAAGAATTCCCTCGCGGTGCCGACTGCGCCGGCAGGCTGTTTGACAAATCGGTATTGAAACATCAATATATATATCGATACGAAAAAGTATATTTCAAATCCGGCTACTTTGTCAACTCTCAGCGCGGTTACGGGTCAGCTCGGTTGTTGAAGCGGGAGAGCCGCGCCGAAACAGTGGCACTATGGTTCTATAATCTCGCAACCTACGTTGCTTTTTATAGCTCAAACCAAGAAAAGTATCGTGGCAATAAATGAGCAACTATTGTGCCTTGAGCTTTCCAGGGCGACTCAAAAGTTCAACGGTATAGTTATTGATAGTTGGTTTTCTGTTCTCCTGCGGCTGCCTTAGTCGCACCGGCAGTAGTCCGAAAGTGAGGGTTTTGTGAATCAATCGCATCTCTATCCCCGTCCGCAGCTTGAGCGTGCTACCTGGACATCACTTAATGGTCCCTGGGATTTTGCGCTCGATGCCGCTGCGGCATGGGTTGCTCCGTCCGAGGTGCAATGGGACATGACGATCAACGTGCCTTTTTCGCCTGAGACCAGCGCCAGCGGCATTGGCGACACCAGCTTCTACCGGGCCTGCTGGTACCGCCGCAGCTTCGACGCACCCGCGCTCAGCGCCGGCCAGCGCCTGATTCTGCACTTCGGCGCCGTCGACACCCACGCAACGGTGTGGGTAAACGACCAGCTGGTGGTGCATCATGAGGGTGGCTACACGCCATTTAGCGCCGATATCACCTGCAACCTCAACGCCGAGGGACCGCAGACGGTTATCGTCCGCGCCGAGGACGACCCGCACAACCTGGCCAAGCCGCGCGGCAAGCAGGACTGGCTGCTGGAGCCCCACTCGATCTGGTATCCCCGCACCACTGGAATCTGGCAGACGGTCTGGCTGGAGGTGCTGCCGGCGGTCTCGATCGACCAAGTGCGCTGGACCCCCAACCTGCCCAACTGGGAGATCGGCTTCGAGGCCCACCTCGGCGGCGAGCAGCGCGAGGGCCTGCGGCTGCGGGTCAAGCTGACGGTTGGCACGCTGGTGATCGCCGACGACACCTACACCGTCATCGCTGGCGAGGTGCATCGCCGGATTGCGCTCTCCGACCCTGGCATCGATGACTATCGCAACGAGCTGCTGTGGAGCCCGGCCCAGCCAACGATCATTCACGCCCACCTGCAGCTGTGGGCGGGTCGTGGCCAGCTGATTGATGAGGCCAATAGCTACACCGCACTGCGCGAGGTCCGCATTCAGGGCGACCGCTTTTTGCTCAATGGCCGCCCCTACTATCTGCGGCTGGTGCTCGACCAGGGCTACTGGCAGGAGAGCGGCATCACCCCGCCCGACGATGCGGCGCTACGCCGCGATGTCGAGCTGGTCAAAACCATGGGCTTCAACGGTGTCCGCAAACACCAAAAAATCGAAGACCCGCGCTTTTTGTACTGGGCCGATATGCTGGGGCTGCTGGTCTGGGAGGAGATGCCCAGCGCCTACCGCTTCACCAAGCGCTCGGTCGAGCGGCTGGTGCGCGAGTGGATGGAGGTGATCGACCGCGACTACAGCCATCCGTGTATCATCACCTGGGTGCCCTTCAATGAGTCGTGGGGCGTCCCCGAGCTACCCAACAGCCCGCAGCAGCGCCAGTATATTCAGGCGCTGTACTCGCTCACCAAAACCATTGACCCGACCAGGCCGGTGATCGGTAACGATGGCTGGGAGCACGTCGCCACCGACATCATCGGCATCCACGACTACGACGATAACCCCGAGCAGATCAACCAGCGCTACTACTCGCCCGATGTGATCGGCCGCCTGTTCTCCCGTGAGCGGCCCGGCGGGCGCCTGTTGACGCTTGAGGATCATCCGCACGCCGGCCAGCCGCTGATGCTGACCGAGTTCGGGGGCATCGCCTTCTCGGCGGATACCGAGACAACCTGGGGCTACACCCGCAGCGAAAGCGCCGAGGTCTTCAGCCAGCAGTACAGCGATCTGCTCAATGTCGTCCGCTCGCTCAAAGTTTTCGCCGGCTTCTGCTACACTCAGCTGACTGACACCTACCAGGAAACCAATGGCCTGCTGTATATCGACCGCACGCCCAAGTTCCCCATGGAGGAGATTACGCTGGCCACTCGCGGACCGCGCACGCCGCGCCAGCTACAGATCGAGCACGAGTGGCAGATGCGGATGCTCAAGTTCCAGCAGGAGCAGCAGATCACCCCGCCCTACGACGATGAGCTTATTCAGCCAACTGATCCGGCGGGCTAGGGGATTGGGGATCAGCCAACGGAGCACATGTCAGCGTACCCTGACAAACCACCAGGGCGGGTTCAGCGACCTGCCCTTTTTTGCGCTTGCTCCAGGTCTACGGCGTGTTCTTGAGCACCAGCGGCAGGTAGATATCGATCAGGACTGCTTCGCGCTCATAGGCCCCGATGTCGCACGTTCTGGCCTGCGGCCGGGCGATGCCGCGCTGGTCGGTCGCCGGACAGCCGGTGTTTGTGCCTGTGTTGAAGGCGAGAGAGCCGGGGAGCAGCGCACGGGTGACGGTTGGCCCGCCGTTGTCCTGGAGCGGGCCAAGCAGCGCGTCGGTGGTGGTGATGTCACCGCTGGCGGTGAACAATGCGGCACACGTCGGGTCGTCGCTTAGATTATGCCCCTGTGAGGTCAGAGTACCGCTGCAGTCACTGCCACTGTTCTGCGCGACGATCGTGTTCTTCAGCGTGGTCGTGCCGCTTCCAGCCGAGATACCGCCAACGTTTGGGCTGGTGTTGTGGCTGACGGTGCTGCTGGCGATGGCCAGAGCGCCACCACTTTGTGAGATTGCGCCCGTATTATTGGTCCCCGTATTGCCGCTCACGGTTGTGTTGGTCAGGCTGAGATCGCCATAGTTGGTGATGCCTCCGCCAGCAACTGCGGTGTTGTTGATAATGCTGCTGGAGCTGATCGTGAGCGGCCGGTTGGTAAAGATGCCGCCACCACGTTGCGCGGTGTTGTTTTCAATCACTGTGTCGATCAGCGTGGCCTGGCCGGTGCCGGTGACGCAGCCGTTACACAGCCCGCCGCCAATGGCGTCGCTGCTGGTGCCGGTGACGTCATTGTTCCTGACTACGACCCTTTCAAGGCGCAGCGTGCCCCAGTTCAGCACCCCCGCGCCGCCGACATCCGTTACCTGGCCCTGCTGAACCGTCACATCGATCAGGATCAGCTCGCTCAGCTGGCTGACGACGTGTAAGACCCGATCAAGGCTACCGCCGTCAATCCGGGTGCTGCCGGCGCCGGCGCCCTGAATGGTCAGGCGCTCGCCGGAGGGATTTGTGGTGATGATATCGAAGTCACCGTTCGCATTGGTGTCGTCGATCCCGCTGCGCGAGATGGTGTACGTGCCGGCTGCGAGGACAATCGTATCAGCGCCGACCCCGGCCGCGCAGGCATCCACGGCCGTGTTGAGATTGGCGGCCTGGATCGCCTCACGCAGCGAGCAGTCGCCATCGGTGTTGAGCTCATCGCCAACCGTGGTGACGGTGATGGTCGTCAAGGCGTGGGCCGGTCCGCCCTGGCGGGCCGCTGCGATAGCCAGTATGCAGAGCAGGAATATGCTTGCCAGCGAGTGTCGCGTCATCTGACATCCTCCATGTGATGCCCGTGGAGGATCGCTCATCGCGCATCCATCCACGGGCGTGGCTGATATCGATCGGGTGGTGCTAAAGCGGAGGTGCGGCGATCACACGTCGATGTAATGGTGCAACTCTAGCCGCAGATGGCGTTTAAAATATGCCTTTTCTTGTCAGATTAGGAGCTAGCGGCTAGTTATCAGCAGCTAGGAG
This sequence comes from Herpetosiphonaceae bacterium, assembly GCA_013813565.1. GTDB lineage: Bacteria > Chloroflexota > Chloroflexia > Chloroflexales > Herpetosiphonaceae > JACCRK01. Next base: position 3,987 of record JACCRK010000269.1, on the reverse strand, counting down.
CTAGTTGCTAGTGAGTGGGTTTTCAAATGGATGTGGAGCATATTCTACACATCCATATCCACCGCTGACGTGGGTGCCGAATTCCCCAGCCCCCCACGTCAGTCTAGTGGAATAAACCACGGCTTTACAGCACTAGAAAGCCCTAATCACTAGCCACTAATCACTAATCACTAGCCACTAGCCACTAGCTGCTAGCTACTGATCCCTACTCGGCCGCAATCTTCACCCAGCCGGGCCGGCTGACGATCCGCTCATACAGCGGTCGGGGCAGCGTGCAGATCTGGTCGCCGTTGACCGGCGGCAGCGCCAGCCGCAGATCGGCCGCCTGGCCCGCCCGGACTTTGGCCGGCCACTCCGGCTCGCAGAGCGCCACCCGGCCCAGCGCGACCAGGTCGGCGCTGTCGGTCAGCGGCAGCAGCGCCTGCTCCGGGGTCTCGATGGCGCCAACCGCCATCAGCGGCACGCGGCCGCGCAGCTGCTCGACGACCAGCGGGGTGCGTCGCCGCAGATCGACGGGGTTGCGCAGCGAGCCGGCGGTGTAGTCCCACAGCGAGATATGCAGGTAGTCCAGCTCCAGCGCGGCCAGCCGATCGAGCAGCACCAGCGTGTCGTCGAGCGTAATCCCCGGCTCCTCGGTCTCCTCCGGCGAAAATCGGTAGCCGACCACGGCCTGGCGCCCGACCGCCGCCCGCACCGCCCGCGCCACCGCCAGCGGATAGCGCATGCGCCGCTCCAGGTCGCCGCCCCACTCGTCGTCGCGGCGGTTGGAGTGGGGCGAGAAGAACTGCTGGAGCAGATAGGTGTTGGCGCCGTGGATCTCGACGCCGTGGTAGCCGGCCTGCATCGCCCGGCGGGCGGCGGCGGCAAACGCCGCAATGCTGGCGTGGATCTCGTCCTCGCCCATCGCCCGTGGGGTCAGCGCGTTCGGGCGGGCGGCTGGAACCGCCGAGGGAGCGCGCGGCGCTGGCACCACGGCGGGGTCGGACATCCGGCCGGCGTCGTGGATCTGCAGCAGGGCCACGGCGCCCTCGGCCCGCACCGCCGCGGCGACCTGGCGCAGCGACGGCAGATGGCGATCGTCATCGCAGCCCCACTGCCCGACAAACCCCTGGCCGATCCGCTCGACGTAGCAGGCCGCCGTGATAATCGTCCCCAGGCCGCCGGCCGCCCGGCGGCGCAGAAACTCCACCTCGCCGGCGGTGATCGTGCCGTCCTCGGTCGATGAGTAGGTCGTCATCGGTGCCAGCGCCAGCCGATTTGGCAGCGTCACGCCGCTGACCGGCAAGGTAAATGGTGTAAAAAGTTGATTATCCATAGTCTCCTACCAAAAGCACATGCAACAATGCGTGCTGATACCAAGAATACGCACGCCCAGGGCGGGCGTGTTTAGTCGAGCAGGTTCGGGGCCAGTGCTGCGGCCTTTCCCGCTGGCACCGCCGAGCTTACAGCGCGCGCCAGAAAACCTCGCCCTGCCCGGCGTTGGCGCGGGGCACAAAGCCCATTCGGCGCAGGTAGGTGCGGTGGGCCTCGGTGGCCGGGGCGCTGTAGAGATGGTCGATCCCCAGTGCCTTGAAGCGCTCGGACTGCTGGCTGTAGACAAAATTCCCCGGCTTCAGATCGCGGTAGCCAGGAATGACATAGTCCAGCTGGACCTGCAGGCCGCCCTGGTCGGCGGGGGTGCCAACAAACAGGCCCACCGGCTGGGCGTCCCGCAGAATCAACCAGCGGATCTGGCCGGGCGCTGGCTGGTCGGCCCAGTCGGGGAAAAAGCGCTGGATATCGGCGGCGTGGAACTTCAGAAAGGCCTGGACATACGCCGAGTCGGCGTCCGCATCAACGGTGCTGAAGTAGGTGTGGGTGCGCAGCATGCCGGCCAGATAGTAGAGGTTGATCAGGATAATCGCCGCGTTGACCACCGCCACCGGGTAGGCCCCAATCAGCGCTCCGTAGATCGAAAAGCACAGCGCGCCAAGCAGATTCAGGATGCGCAGCCGGAGCACCGAGCGCATCATAAGCGAAATGGCTACCAGCAGCGAGGCCGCGTAGCCAACAAATTCAATCCACTGATCCATAGCGAAGGGACTCCTTAATTAGAAAATAAACAAGAATAAAGGAGAGATCTGCATCTCTCCCTGGTGTAGCTGCCGCCCTATGCTGCGCGGCGCTAGTGGTTGGGCTGGCGGCGACGGCGCTTGGGGGCGACCAGCGCATACGAGTGGTCGATCAGCGCCCGGCACTCGGCGGCCGGCACGCTGCCATCGAGGGTCAGCGTGATCCAGTGGCGCTTGTTCAGATGGTAGCCGGCCGTGATCGCCGGATACTGCTCGCGCAGCAGCTCGGCGCGGTCGGGGTCGCACTTCAGGCTGATCTGGGCCGGCTGGGCGAAGTTCAGCAGCGCAAAGATCTTCTTGTTAACCTTGAAGACCATCACATCGGGGCCAAAGGGAAACTCCTCGCCGGACCCTTCAAGCTGCTCGCAGTGGGCTCGCGCCTCGGTGAAGCCAAACGGCTCAGGGCTGAGGTTGCTCATCGGCCTTTCCTTTCCGCTTATCCGGCTCGCCATTGACTACATTCATCGCCTTGACCAGACCGTCGCGCAGCACCGCCTCGCAGGCGGCGGCGGCCTGGTCGTAGAGCGCCGGCAGCTGCTCGCGCTCCGGGGCATGCCAGTTGCCCAGCACATACTTGATCACTTCCCAGCCTGGCGGCGGGCGGCCAATCCCGAAGCGCAGCCGCCCAAACTGCTGCGTCCCCAAGAGCTGAATGATCGAGGCCATGCCCCGCTGGCCGCCGGCGCTGCCCTGCAGGCGCAGCCGCAAGGTGCCAAAGGGCAGATCAAGGTCGTCGTAGATCACCAGCAGCTCGCTGGCGATGTCGATCTTGTACCAGTTGGCCAGCCCCACCACGGCCTTGCCGCTGTCGTTCATAAAGGTCTGCGGCCGGGCCAGCGCCACCCGCACGCCGTTGATCTGGCCCTCGGCGATCCGCGACTGGGCCCGCTTGCCATCGAAGGCCAGCTGATGCCGCCGCGCCAGCTCGCTGACACACTGGAAGCCAACGTTGTGGCGGTTGTTGAGATATTGTTCGCCCGGATTTCCCAGGCCGACGATGAGATACATACACCACGCTCTATAGTTCAGGCCCATTGTCCGGGCTGGATTGTGATCGTCTCGATTCTGGCGGCGTTTTTTGCGCGAGAGGCAAAGCCCGCGTTACAATACACGCCGCTGCCGTAGTTCTGCGGTGTAGCATTGTACCATGAAGGACTAGTGAAATCGTGAATCTATATCATTGGATGCCGCCGCTACGGCGCAGCCTGGTGCTGCTGGCCGGCCTGCTGGCGCTGCTCCTGTCGGCCACACCGGCCGCCGCCCAGGGCCAGACCACCCTGATCGACCAGATCACCGACGGTTATCGGGTGGTGGCGACACTGACGCCAGCGCCGCTGAGCGTCGGGCCGGCCGATATTGTGGTGACCGTCACCGACAGCGCCACCGGAGCGCCGCGCCCGGTCTCAGGGGTCAATATCATCACCAGCTCAGCCGCGGTCGGCCGGGATCAGCTGTACATTAGCCCGCCGGTCGACGACAATCGCGCCAATGCGGTCTATAAATCCAACCGGCTGTATTTTTCCACCAGCGGGCTGTGGAATATTCGCGTCCAGGTTGTCACCAGCGCCGGCCAGTTCGAGCTGCCGGCCTCAGTCGAGGTCGGCTCGGTCTATGCCCGCATCGGCGAGGCGGCGGTCGTGGTGGTGCCGGCAACCCTGGCGGCGCTGGCGGCGGTGTGGCTGGCCTGGCGGCTCTGGCGGCGGTGGGCCGCTCGGCAGCATGCTGGTGGCTGATGTTTTGGCGAAAGCTATGGGCCAGACGTGGATCGGGTGATCGAGCGCTATCGGTAAACGTTGGAGGAATATATCTGTTGGTTACGTTAGCCGATGCGAACCGTATTGCCCAATGCGGATATAACCTGGAACGAGGATTGATC
>JACCRK010000121.1 GCA_013813565.1 Herpetosiphonaceae bacterium | reverse complement strand
AGCCTGCTCGTACCAGGCTTTGGCCGCCTCAATAGCGCCGTGATGCTCGGCCAGCTCGCCCATGCTCCCGAGATGGTGGGCCAAACCATCTTCCTCGCCGGTAGCCTGATAGACGCTGAATGAGCCGTTGATCAGGCGTGCGGCCTCCGCCAGGTTGCCGCTCCGCAGCGCGATCAGCCCAAGGATGCGCTCGGCGTTGCAGATGCCTTTGACATACTGCTGGCGCAGCCACACACTGCGCGACTCCTGGGCCCACTGCTGAGCGGTCGAAAAATCGCCGCGGTAGTAGCTGATGCGGCTGACATCATAGTAGCGCCAGCCCAGATAGTCGAGCGTATTGATCGCCTTGGCCAGCTCAATTGCCGCCAGGCAGAGACGCTCGCATTCGACCCAGTAGCCACGAATGCGACATGTGCGGGCAACCCGTGGAATAAACTCCAGAATGATCGTGGTCTGCTCAAGCGACTCGGGAGCAATCGTGCGGCTGCCATCGTGCGACTCGGTGTAGCGCAGACTGGCGATCATGCTGTTCAGAACGGCTTGAATATTGGCCAGATTGCGCTCAACCCGATCGTGGCCGGTCCAATCACGGGACCAGCCGCCAAATGTCTCCACCAGCGAGTAGAAATACTGCTCCCAGCGCGTGCGGGCTGCCCGCATCCAGTCGCCATACCCGCTGCCCTCGGCGAGGGCATACTCACGGGTCAGCGGCAGCAGGCTGAACCGATCGCCCTCTTTGTTGATCAGCGAGAGCCGCAGCAGCTTCTCCAGGCCCATATCGCGGCCAAACGGGTCATCGGCCAGGCCGGCGACCACCCCTAGCGCCTCCCGGCTGGCATCGGTGGCAAACAGCGCCAGCGCCATCAACAGCCAGTGGGCATCGTGCTGGCGAATATGGCTCACGCTGGCCTCGAAACAAAAGCGGGCGATATCGCTCTGGCCGTCGCTGAGGCGCCGCAGCACACTCTCGACCGAGCCGCCCAGCCCCATCAGGCCAATGCTCCACACGATCGCCAGCGGCAGGCCGCCGGTGCGCCGCCACAGCTCAGTGTGGATCGTGGGCGTCAGCGTGACATGCTTGCGCTGCGCCTCCTGCTCGATCAGCTGGTAGGCATCGGCCTGCGGCATGCCGCTCAGGCGGATTGGGTAGGCCACGTCGATCCGATGGCGGGTGGTGACGATAACTTTGGTCGGGTCGGGCACCATGCGCACGAACAGCAGCAGCTCCTCATCATCAACCGTTTCGAGATTGTCGAGGATCAGCAGGGTGCGCTGCTGGCTGAGGGTGCGCTCGACAATGCCACGCTGCTCATCGGCGCGGGCCAGGTTGATCGCAGGATGCTCAAGCACATCGGCGATGGCCACAAACAGATCGGTCAGGGTGCGAAAGGTCTGGTGCTGCTCGTGCATGCCGTGGGCGCTGAGATGGAGGCGTTTGGCCGAGACCCAGACAATCGCCTCGAAGCGCTCGGCCGCCGGCATGCTGGCATAGCTGTCGCGGTAGCGATAGGCCGTCTCCAGCGCCAGCGTGCTTTTACCGATCCCGCCGATCCCGTCGATGGTAATCACGTGGTGGCGGCTGCGGGGATAGGGCTGCAACAGCTGATGAATCTGGTCAAACTCGGCCTGGCGACCGACGAAGGTTCCATAATCGCGGGGCGGCAGATTATGGGCCGGCAACACCTGGCTGAGCTGGGTTTCGAGGGTCGCAATCTGCTGCTGGTAGTCGGCGATCTGGATGGCCAGATGCGAGGGTGCGTGCAGGCCAAGGGTGGTGCTTTGCACCTCCAGGGTCCGCAGATGGGCCCGGTTAATCTGCAACAGGTGGATCAGATGGGATCGATCAAGCGCATCCATACGACTCCTCGCTACTTGGCAACATCTACCAGCATATAGCCAGCAGGGAGATCTGGTCAAGCCGCAAAAACGGCCCGACTTCTCAGCCGGGCCGTCGGGAAATCGCCCTGCGGTAGCCTATGGCACCCAGGCGATCAGCGACTCGCTGGTGAGCGGGGTGGCGGGCTGCTCGGAGCCAACTTCATAGGCATAGGTGACATAATTATCCAGCGAGCGATAGGTGACATAGGCGCTATCCGGCGACCACAGCGACCAGAAACGGTAGGTGATCTCTTCGCCAGTCTGCGCTGGGGCAACGATCTCGATCGCCTGAGTCTCAATGTTCAGCAGCGACAGGCTGCCATCGGAGTAGTTTTCCAGCATGGCCCACTTGCCATCAGGCGAGAGACCGCTGAGCGAATTATCGCCGACCGGCGCCAGCGTTTCCACCTGGCTGGTGTTCGGATCAAGCAGACAGATCCCACGGTCAAAGGTGTCGGGATCGCAAAAATCTTCGTAGATAATCCGTCCGTCGGGCATCCACCATGCGCCATAGGCATACGATTTGACCAGGGATCGTTCGTTGCTGCCATCGGCGTTGATGGTGTGAAGCATCGTGTCGCCATCGGGGACCGTGAGCGCATAGATCAGCTGGGTGCTGTCGGTTGACCATGACAGCGGCCCGGTATCCAGATTGCCGCTGGTAGTCACCTGGCTGATCGCGCCGCTGCCGGCATCAAGCACAAAAATATTCTGCTCGCTGTTATCGTCGGAGTCGGCATCATTGACGATAAACGCCACCTTGCTGCTGTCGGGCGCCCAGATCAGCTCGTAGGGCACAGTGTCGCTCAGGTTGGCGGCTTCGCGGCTGCCTGAGCCATCGCCAGCGCTGATGGTGAACACGGCGCCATTGCCCTTGCGGCTGTAGGCGACCGCCTTGGTGCCATCGGGTGAGATCTTGCCATCCTCAGCCATGAATGGGCTATAGTCCTCAAATGCCAGCGGAGTCTCATCACCACCGCTGGCCGGAACAGCGACCAGCTCGTAGCTATCCGGCGAGACATAGATGAGCTGGCCGGATGCGCCAGCCAGGGCCGGCCGCACATTTTCCAGCGGGAGATCGGTCGGCGCGGGAGTTGGCTGATCGTCGTCGGCCGGGGTGGCGGTTGCCCGTGGGGTGCGGGTTGGCCGCGGGGTGCTGGTGGCGCTGGTATTCGAATTGATCAGCCCGGCACTGCCTGGTGCCGACGAGTCCCTGGTGGCCTGATAGATCGCAAAGCCACCAGCGGCGAGCAGCAACACCAGGCCGACTCCGATCAGCCAGCGGCCAATATTGCCCCGACCACCGACTTTGGCGCCGGGCTGCGGTGGATAGGCTGGCGGGCCATAGCCGGGCGGCGGCGGATACGGGGTCTGGCCTGGCGCTGCGCCATATTGATAGCCGCCTGGCTGTGGCGGGCCATATTGTGGCGGGCCATAGGCACCGGGCGGCGGCGGATACGGGGTCTGGCCTGGCGCTGCGCCATACTGATAGCCACCTGGCTGGCTGGGTGCTGGCGGGCCAGACTGGGCCGGTGGCGGCGCATATGGCGACACCGGTGGTGGATACGATTGTGGTGGCGAGCTCGGCGGCAGCGGGGTTGGGGTTCGATCGGGCGCCGATCGGGCTGGAGGAATCGCCACCGTCCGATCATCCGCCTCGTCCGGGCGGGCAGCATCAACCCCAAACAGCGTTGGCTGAGCGGCTACCGCGCCTGGTTCTGGCTGGCGTGCGCCACAGTTTGGACAAAAAACCGAGTCATCCGCAATCGATGTGCGGCAGACCACACAGATCTGAGCCATAGCAACTCCTTCAAAATGCTCACATTTTAAATGATAACACCCAGGGTATCGGCGACGGTGAAAATATCCTTATCGCCCCGCCCGGATAGATTCACCAAAATAATCTGGTCGGGGCGCATTGAGGGCGCAATACGCAGCGCCTCGGCAACGGCGTGGGCCGACTCAAGGGCGGGAATAATGCCCTCGGTGCGACAGAGCGTCTGAAATGCCGCCAGCGCGGCCTCATCGGTGGCATCAACGTACACGGCGCGCTCGCTATCGTGCAGCCAGGCGTGCTCAGGGCCGACGGCGGCATAGTCCAGGCCGGCCGAGATGCTGTGGGTGGCCGCGATCTGGCCGTTGCCATCCTGCAAGACATACGAGCGGGTGCCCTGAAAGATGCCTAGGCGGCCGCCGGCAAAGCGCGCCGCGTGCTGGCCCGAGGCGACCCCGTGGCCACCGGCCTCAACCCCGCGCAGCTCCACATCTTCGTCATCAAGAAAGGGGTGGAACATTCCGATGGCGTTCGAGCCGCCGCCAACACAGGCAATAATCATGTCGGGCAGCCTGTCGGTGGCCTCTAAGATCTGGGCCCGCGCCTCGGTGCCGATCACGCTCTGGAAATCGCGCACCATCAGCGGGTAGGGGTGTGGCCCAAGCGCCGAGCCAAGCAGATAGTAGGACTCGGGATTGGTCACCCAGTCGCGCATCGCCTCATTGACGGCATCTTTCAGAGTCTGCGAGCCGGTGGTGACGCCGCGCACATCGGCGCCCAGCAAGCGCATCCGAAACACATTTGGGCGCTGCCGGGCCATATCCTCAACGCCCATATACACCACACACTCCAGCCCCAGCAAGGCACAGACTGAGGCGGTGGCGACACCGTGCTGGCCGGCGCCAGTCTCGGCAATGATCCGGGTTTTGCCCATTCGTTGCGCCAGCAGGCCCTGACCAAGCGCATTATTGATTTTATGGGCGCCAGTGTGGGCCAGATCCTCGCGCTTCAGCCAGATCTGGGCGCCGCCAGCCTCGGCGGTGAGGCGGCTTGCAAAGGTCAGGGCGGTTGGACGCCCGGTGTAGGTCCGATGCAGATGGGCCAGCTCGGCCTGAAAGGTGGCATCATCACGAATTGCAAGATAGGCTGCGGTGAGCTGCTCGACCGCCGCCATCAGCGTTTCTGGCACATAGCTGCCGCCAAAATCGCCGTATCGACCAGAGAGATCGGCTACTATTGGTTGATCTGACATAGTTTCAAGTCCTTCATAGGATGATTGACAATTAAGAATTATTTTACTAGGATAATCGGGAGCTGTATTTTCCACCCTCTATCCTAATACCCCCGGCTACTATGGAAGGAGCATTCCAATGGTCCCTTTTCCGCGTTTCCCCAGGCAAGTGTTGTTGATCGTGGCCATCCTGGTTGGTTTGACTGGACTAATTATGGGGTTGGCGACAACCAGCGCCCAGCAGGGTTTCGACCAAACATTACCGCTGATGCTACAATATGACAAGAGTTTCAGCGCCAAGCTCAGCGCTCCATCGGCGACGATTGGCGCGCTGACACCGCGCAAAGCAGGCCACAGCTATCTTTCCCTGCCAAGCTCTGCCTTCAGTCCCGCCGAGTCCGCCTACCACTACTACAACTATGGCAAACAAATCACCAACCTGGGCGTTGGCAATCCGCCGGCACCGGGGCTGCAGGTCTGGTCGGCGGCGGTGCATCTGCCGCAGGATGTGCGGATAACCCAGCTTGCGCTGCTGGCCGGCGATGTTCAGGCCGATCAGCCGGGCAATCGCGATGGCGCAGTGACGATCTCGATGAGCTACTCCAAGCTTGATGAGCTGAGCGAGGCGGCAATTGGCGATATTGCAATCATCGCATCGTATCCTAACACATCGCTCGTGACTGATGTGGCGGTCTATTCCTCAACCGCCGCCTTGAACTCAATGGCGATTATCGACAACAGCGTCTATGCCTATGTTGTAACCCTGGTGATGCCGGCGAATCCAAACGCTCCTGACCAGTACCCCAACACCTATTTCTGGGGCGCCCGGATCGAGTATGAATATCCCAATACGCAGAATCTGCCCCTGGTCAAAAAGTAAATCTTCCAGTCCAGAGCGTGCCGCGTTTCAGGGCTGGAGCGCGGCACGTTAGCGTTTAAGTCGCAGGAAATCCGCCACCACCCAGCCCTTAATCGCATCATTTTCAACCTGCCACCAGGTATAGCCATCGCCCTCGCCGGGGCCGCCAACAATAGTGACCTCGGTGCCATTGGCGATTCGGCCGATCGGCTCACCCTGGACATTTGGCTCCGGGCGCACTCGCAATGCGGCGTCGCCATCGGTGTTGACGGTCGCCTGCACCCCAATCTGCAAGGTTGTCGGGCCACTGCTTGGGGTTGGCGGGGCCGATGTGGCGATGATGAAGGGTGGAAAGGTTGGCGAAGGCTCGATCCGCGTCGGGGTGACCACAACCACGATCGGCGTGGCCTGGGCGCTCAGCACGCCACGATCGCGCAGCAGCCAGCCAAGCCCCAGCCCCAGCAGCAAAACCGGGATAATCCAGAGCACCACCGGGATGCGACGACGTTTTGGGCCACGCAAGGTTTCATCATAGCCGCGTTTATAGTCGTGATAGGTATGATAAAACAGCTGGTTGAACTCGCCGCTTTCAGCATCACGACGGCCCTGTTCATAGTAAGGAGTCGGCATCGGCAATTCCTCAGATAAGATTAACTGTGGCTGGCGGGCTGAAGACTCAGCATTGGCTTGAATGATCGACGGTGGAGCGCTGAGATGCCGTGCTGGTCGAGCGCCCGCTGATGGGCGGCGGTGCCGTAGCCTTTGTGGGCCGCCCATTGATAGCGTGGATCGTAGCGACCCCAGGCGATCATCAGGCTGTCGCGCTGGACTTTGGCGATGATCGAGGCCGCCGCGACCGAGACGCTCACCGCATCGGCGCGCGGCAGCGAGTGCTGGGGCAGCGGCAGCTCAGGTAGCCGAACCCAGTCGATCAGCAAGGCATCAGGGATGACTGGCAGGGCCAGCACGGCCTGTATCATCGCCCAGCGGGTGGCCGTCGCAATGCCAAACAGGTCGATCAGGTGGGCGGGCACCGCGCCAACGCCGACCGCCAGGGCCAGCTGGCGAATCCGGGCCGCCTGCCTGGCGCGGGCCGCAGCGCCAAGGGTTTTTGAGTCGTCGATCCCGCGCAGAAGCGCGAGATCGTCCAAGATGTCCGGCGGCAGAATTACGGCGGCGGCGACGACCGGTCCGGCCCAGCAGCCGCGCCCAACCTCGTCAACCCCGGCGACGAGCCGATAGCCGGCTGCCTGGAGGATTTTCTCTTCACACGTGCCAGCCATCAGCCACCTCACACTGCAACACCTGCACCTGCGATCGCCCAACCGTGCGCCACTCGCTCCGCACCGCAAAGCCGGCCTGCTCCAGCCGCTGGACCCGCCGATCAACCCCGCTGCCAGGCCGCTCGACGGCGGCCTGCTCGGCCCCAAGCAGCACTCGATAGATTGTGGCAATGGCCCGCTGATGCAGCCCTGGGGGCACGACGCCGCCATCGACGATCAGCAGATGGCCGTCGGGACGCAGCACGCGCCGGATCTCGGCCAGCGTTGCGGGATCGAAAAGGTAGGGGGCGGGGAAGGTGGAGACAACGATCGGCCAGACATGATCGCCAAACGGCAGCCGCTGGGCGATGCCGCGGACCAGGCCTCCGGCGGCGCCAGCGCGGCGGAGCCTGCGGCGGGTGTGGCGCAGCATTGGCGCGGACTCATCGAGGCCAACGGTCAGCTGCGGTGCGGCCAGCCGGCCATGCTGGAGATAGCCGGTGCCACAGCCAAGCTCAAGGATTGGCCGATCCTGCACATCGGGCAGCACTGTGGCAACCCAGGCCGGCCAGTAGCCGCGTGAGACCAGCCAGGCCACCGTGTCATAGCTCCAGGCGCCCTCGTGATAGAACCGGTCAAAGGCCCACAGGACCAGCCGTGTCAGCAGTGGTTGTGCCATGCGCACTCCCGCGTAAAACACAACGCGGGCGTAGGCTGACAAGCCCACACCCGCGTCGCCCGATTCCGAACGCTAAAATTAGCGGCGCTCTTTGATGCGCGCAGATTTGCCGGTACGACCACGCAGGTAGTACAGGGTGGCCTGGCGCACTTTGCCGGTGCGAATCAGCTTTAGGTTGTCGATGCGGGGCGAGTTAACAAGGAACGTTCGCTCAACGCCAATGCCGTGCGAGGCGATTCGGCGAACAGTGAAGTTCTCGTTGATGCCCATGCCACGGCGGCGGATCACAACGCCCTCGAAGTCCTGCAAACGTTCGCGGGTACCTTCAACAACCTTGATGCTGACGCGCACGGTGTCGCCAACGCGGAATTCCGGCAGATCTTCGCGCTTGTAGCGATTTTCAATCTCGTGAATGATGGGAGCCTGTTGCATTATTTCATCCTGGTGCTGCATTAACAGCTCGCCGTATTTCGGGCTGTTATCAATATACAATGCGCATTGGCGTACAACGGATACGGTCGTCGGACAAACAATCAGCGTGTGAGGTGCTCACACGCCGGGTTTTCATGCCAATGATTAGGCGGGCATTATAGCATAGACCGCGCCATACGACAACATTGCCATGTCCTGACGTTGCAATCCAGATTGCAGCAGAATCAACCATCTTGCGGTATACTGGCCTTTAGCAGAACATAGAGCATCGAAGCTGGTCTTGAGCGACTGGGTTTTTTGTTCTATGTTCTATCTTTGACACTCTCTAACTTCGCAGATGCTATGAAAAAAATTGTGCTCTGGTTCTGGGGCTGTATGGCCCTTGTGCTCGCCTGTGGACTGACAATATACTTTTGGCCGCACTCCGACGTCACCTCGGCAGTTGCGGCGATTCATATGCCAACCAGTGTGCCTGTCACCGCCACGCCAACCAGCGTCCCGGCCACCGCCACGCCGCCGCCGCTGCGCTACCCGGTCAGCTCGCGGATTGGCGCGGTTGAGGTTGGTGGACTGACCCTGGACGAGGCTCGCACGGCGCTGCGCCAAGCCTATGCCGCCAATCTGACCCCGCTGACCCTTTCGGGCCCGCAGGGCAGCCATATTATCAAGGCCAGTGAGATTAGCCTGACTGTGCCATTTGAAGCCGCGCTCAGTGAGTCCGCCGCCGGGCTGCCGGATAATGGGGCGCCGATTCGCCTGGATTTGCGCCCAAGCTACGATCTGGACCAGCTGCGCACGGTCGTGACGGGCCTGGCAGCAGAGGTCGCGCTGTCGCCAACGCTGGCCTACAATGCCAAAGCTGCCACATTTGTGCTGACCCCTGGCCTGGCGCTGGATGTGGACACGACGCTGGCGCAGATTACGCAGACGCTGGAGCTATCCCCCGCATCACGCCATATCGTGATGGCGACCACGCCGATTACTGACTCGCTACAGGCTCGCCCGGACGCGCTGATCGCCGCGCTGGCCGCCCGTGAAAAGCGCTGGGGCGGCGTGATCGGCGTATCGTTCTACAACCTCCAGACCCACCAGACCATCCACTATCACGGCGATACTGTCTTCTCGGGCATGAGCGTGCTGAAAATCCCGATTCTGCTCCAGGCCTATATCAGCCGACCTGGGTTCACCAAAGGCCAGCGCAGCGCGATTAAGCTGATGATAGAGCAGAGCGATAACTTTGCCTCGAACGAGCTGCTGGAGATGATCGGCGATGGCGATGGCCTGCGCGGCACGCGCCGGATGAATACAACCCTGGTTGATGTGCTGGGGATTGAGTTTACGACCCTGGCCGCGCCATTTGAGTCGATCACCTACCTCAGCAAATTTCAAGGCATTGAGATCCCTAGGCGCAGCCAGGAGGGAGCGGCGCCCTTCACCGACGCCGATCCGTATGTGCGGGCGACACCCAACGAGATGACCCGGATTGTCACGGCGATTGTGCGCTGCGCCAATGGCGATGGCCCGCTGCTTGATATGGCAGAGACCGAGCTTACGCCGGAGCGCTGTCGCGAAATCCTGGATGTTATGGCCCAGAACGAGGATATCAATAAAATTGTGGCGGGCGTGCCCGCTGATGCCTTTGTGGCCCATAAAAGTGGCTGGATTGATGATGCCCGCGCCGACTCGGGCTATGTCCAGGCCACTGATGGCAGTGAATATGTGGTGAGTATGTGGATCTGGGATGGAGACTATATTGAGACCGAGGTGTCTGACCCACTGCTGGCGGATATTTCGCGGATTGTCTATACGGCTCAGCATCCGGTGGTAGTCGAGCGATAAGAGTAGCTAGAAAGGATTGCCATGTACGGCGGAGAACCATTGTATTTTGACAAGCTCAAGGCCGAAGCCGAGCGCCTGCAGCGACGTTTTGAGAAGGCCGATAATAAGGCTGAGTTCGCCCGCATCAGTGAAGAGGCCAGCCGGCGAATTGCGCTGCTGGCGCCAATCGCCGATATGCTACAGCTGTACATGATTATCTCTGAGATCGCCCACCGCGAGTACGAGGCAATCAAGCGCAAAGAACAACAGGCTGCCCAGCCAACCCAACAGAGCTAGCTGGGCTAAAAGCCGAAAGCCGCAGGTACGAATGCCCACCTGGGCGGTTTAGATCGTACCTGCGGCTTTCGAGTATCTATCGACGGACTATGCGTGACTCACGCACGATCCACACGCTGCCTGCCACAATCAGCAGCGCTCCCAGCCCTCCGGCTCCCCAGACCCAGACTGGTAGCTCGCTGATGCTGTCGGTAGCTGCGCTGCCGGCCGGCACCCGCTGGCGCGGCCCTTCAGTGAAGCGGCTGGCCGGCGCCCGGTCAGATGCTGCCACCGGCTCGGGGGTGCGCTCCGCAGCCGCCAGGGTGGCGCGCCACTCTTCATCAAGGGTATCCAGGCTGATGCTCAGCGTATTTTCGACCGCCTTGTCGTCAGTCTCCCCGCGCTTGAACTCCGCCACCAGCCCGGCAATCGCCTCGATGCCATAGGTTTTCTCGATGTAGCGCACAACACTTTCGCTCTGGGCATACGAGAGCAGCGCTTTCTCCGGGTCGGCGGGGAAGTTCGAGGCCAGGGCGCGCAGGGGAATCAGCTCGCCGTTGCGGGCGGCATCGCTGACCCGTCGGCTGAAGCCAGCGTCGGGCGAGTCCTGGTTGGCCACCGCCACGCCCTCGTCAAACCAGACCGGCATGCCGCCGTAGTTGTTCTCGGTCGCCTGATGCAGCACCAGATGGCTTAGCTCGTGGGGCACCAGCCGCCCAAGCTCACTATCGTCGCCGGGCGCAATCGCTCCGACAATCAGGCCCAGCGCTGGCTGGGCCTGTCCGCCAACCCACTCGGCCGAGTTTGGCGGCAGGGCGGCGCGCATATCGCTGGTATTTTTGTAGATCGTAATCGTCATCGGATCATCGACCGAGCCACCAATGCGCTGCTCCAGGCGATCCAGCCCGTTGACGGCGCTGTCCAGCAGCGCATCGCCCCAGGCCTCATCACCGCCATACCAGCGCACGGTGATGCCACGGTCGGATTTCTCCTGCCAGTTGAAGCGGGTGTCGAGATAGGTGATGTTCGGCCCTTGGATTTCTTGCGTGGTGCCGTCCTGGTAGGTCAGCACCCATTTGTAGCGAATTGTCACGCCAACCGGCAGATAGTCAATGCTGGTGTCGCGGACAAATGTTGCCTTGACATGGCCGCCGTCTGGCTCCCACTCCGGCCGCGCCTCGGTAAACGCCGGCAAGTCGGTTGCGCTCACGCCCTGAGCATACAAGAACGCGACATCAACGATGGTTCCGCTGGAGCTGGCCTCAAGCTCGAAGCGGATCTCCTCGCCGAAGCTGCTGGTGGCCTCGTTGCGTATAATGACTCCTGGCGTAGTGGCGCGCACCGGCTGGGCCACGAAGGCCCACAGAATCAGCAGAACTCCGCCAAGTAGTCGCTGCAGCCGTCGCTGGATGCTACGGTTTGGTTTGTGATTATGTGCCATTCGTCTCACTCCTCGTTGCCTAAACGCCAGCGTAGAAACGCCTCGATAAACAGATCGATATCGCCGTCCAGGACCGCCTGGGTGTTGCTGGTCTCCACGTTGGTCCTGTGATCCTTGACCCGCCGGTCGTCGAGCACATAGGAGCGAATCTGGTTGCCCCAGGCCGCATCCTGATGGACGCCCTTGAGCTTGGATCGCTCGATCGCGTGCCGCTCCAGGAGCCGCTCCAGCAGCCGCGCCCGCAGCACGTTCATGGCCGTCTCTTTGTTCTGGAGCTGCGAGCGCTCGTTCTGACAGGTCACCACGATCTCGTCCGGGGTGCCGCCCCGATAGACCACCCGCACCGCCGAGTCGGTGGTGTTCACGCCCTGGCCGCCGTGGCCGCCGGCGCGGTACACATCAATCCGCAGATCATCGGGGCTGATCTGGATCTCGGGCGCGTTATCGACCTCTGGCAGCACCTCGACACGAGCGAACGACGTATGGCGGCGATGGGCCGAGTCAAACGGTGATAGCCGTACCAAGCGGTGGATGCCGGCCTCGGCCTTGGCGTAGCCATAGGCATAGGGGCCGCGCAGCTCCAGGGTAGCCGCCTTGATCCCGGCCTCATCACCGGGCACCAGATCGACGATCTCGGCGCGAAAGCCGCGATTTTGCGCCCAGCGGCTATACAGGCGCAGCAGCATCTCGGCCCAATCTTGTGAGTCCACGCCGCCGGCGCCGGGCTGAATCGAGATAAATGCGTTGCTGTTGTCGTAGCGCTCACCCAGCAGCAGCGATAGCTCCAGCTGATCGACGGCCTGACGGGTCGGAGTAATCTCAGCCTCGATCTGTCGCTGCGCCTCTTCATCGTTGACGGAGAGCTCCAGCAGCTCGCTGAGCGTCGTCAGCTCGCTTTCCAGGGTTGTCCAGCGAGTCATCTCTTCCTGGGCTTGGGATAGGCGCTGCAAGGTTGTCTGGGCTACTTGCGGATTATCCCAAAGCTGCGGGTCGGCCGCCCGCTCCTCTAATTCGTGTAGATCAGCTGTTTTGGCAGCCCAGTCAAAGCCGCCCCCTGAGCGCCGCGACGCGCTCCTGAAGACTCATCAGTTCAGAACGAAGGTCAAGCATGGTGTGTGTTCCCCTTAAACTATCATGGGTCAAGTCATGTGTACCTGACCCATGATACCGCAAATTATTGGCAATACATTCGTCCTTAGCGAACGATGAAGGGAAGATAGACCGTGGGTTTCGGCCCTGATATCACCGAACTCGTCGCGGTTGGCGTCACTGGTGTCGTGCTTGGTGTCATCGGTGTGCTCGTTGCGGTTGGCGTCACGGGTGTTGCAGTTGGAGGCATCGGTGTGCTCGTCGCGCTTGGCGTCGGGGACCCTGTGGGTGGCGTGGCAGTGGGCGTCGGGGACCCTGTGGGTGGCGTGGC
>JACCRK010000108.1 GCA_013813565.1 Herpetosiphonaceae bacterium | reverse complement strand
GGCCTGACGGGCAGCATCGGCCCGCCGCCAGGCATCGTTGAGCGATGGGCGCAGCGTCGAGGCCGTCAGCGCCGCCAGCAGCATCCCGTTGACCAGCAGCAACCCCAGCCAGCGCCAAAATGTCGTCGATCGCATCATTTAATCAACCAGTTTATTGTGAGCGCTGGGCACGCCGAATATTTTCCTGCTCCCAGGTATCCCAGTATCGCACACATGCTGCGTCTAGCTCGGCCAGTGAAATCGTGCGACCGTTATCCAACGCGAGTTGATAATCGCTGTAAGCCAGCGCCAGATCGCCGCCGACACACACTATCAGCAATCCCTGATCTGCACTGGTCACCCGTAATATTACTGGCTCTTGCACAGCAATCAGCTCCGGAACGCTGAGTACGGCTGCCTCTTCAAAACAATCATAGCTCAACAGAGTGCAGTCGGAAAGGTTGACCATAATGCTGTCGCCGTCAGCGGAAAACATCGTGCGGAGATAGGCGATTTTAATTTGCAGCGTAATATCACCTGGCACAGCGCCCTGAATCTGCGTAATTACGCCATCGTGCAGGATATTCCAGATTTCTTCAGTCATCAACTCTTCCTTCGCTTGAGCGCAATTTCACGCCTGGTCGGCGCACAAACAGCTTGCACACGCAGACTCAGTTGATCAAACTGCTGCCGAATTATGCCACAAATCGCGCTATACTCTTGAGATTGCTGGATTACAGAATGTATCTTTTTACTTTGAGGGATTAAGCACATGCAACAGGTTGAGATAGGGATTATTGGTGGCAGCGGCCTGTACGATATGGCGACCCTGACCGATCGCCAGGAGCTAGCGCTGGACACGCCCTTTGGTGCGCCGAGCGACAGCCTGACGGTCGGCACCCTGGCGGGGCGGCGGGTGGCGTTTGTGCCTCGTCACGGGCGCGGGCACCGGCTCAACCCCTCCGAGGTGCCCTATCGAGCCAACATTCACGCCTTGAAGCAGCTGGGCGTGCGCTTTGTGCTCGGGGTGACCGCGGTCGGCAGCCTGCGCGAGGAGCTGGTTCCCGGCCATTTCGTGGTCCCCGACCAGGCGATCGATCGGACCAAGGGAGTTCGTCCGGCGACATTTTTCAGCGATGGGCTGGTCGGCCATGTGGCCTTCGCCGACCCGGTCTGCCTGGAGCTGGCCCGGCTGGTGGCCGCCGCCGCCCGTCAGAGCAGCGGCACCACCGTTCACGAGGGTGGTATCTACTGCTGTATGGAGGGCCCGCAGTTCTCGACCCGCGCCGAGTCCGAGCTGTATCGCTCGTGGGGCTGCTCGATTATTGGGATGACCCTGCTGCCCGAGGCCAAGCTTGCCCGCGAGGCCGAGCTGTCGTACGCCTCGCTGAGCCTGGTCACCGACTACGACTGCTGGCACACCGATCACGACACCGTCAGCGCCACCATGGTGATGGAGACAGTCCAGCGCAACGTTGCCGCCGCCCAGGCCACGATCACCACCCTGGTGGAGATGATCGACCTGACGGCGGTGTACCCGGCCCACTCGGCCGCCCGCCACGCGATCATGACGGCGGCCGACAAGATTGCCCCGGAGACCCGCGAGCGCCTGCGGCTGCTGCTGGGCACCCCCGAAGCTTAGATGTTCTCGATGCCGTCGTCGCGAATCTGCGTCAGCACCCCATTGACGTAGGTTGGGTCGATGCCGAAGCGGTGGCCGCACAGAATGCCCAGGCCCTGGGCGCCCCGGCGGTACGCACAGCTCAGGCACTGGTCGAAGCTGGCCGGCGCATCATACAGCGTGCAGCGGTCGCCGATCCGGCGATCGCTGCCAAACGTGATCAGCTTGGTTGGCTGGGCGAACTGGTCGCTGGTGTCGCGCAGAATCGCCCGCGCAGCTTTACGACGCATCACATGCTCCTAGCGGTTGCCCTGCGGCCGGTCCAGATGCTCCTGCTGGATATGCTCAAGCAGTCCGCGACAGGCGGCCTCGATCAGGCGATAGACTTCAT
The DNA here is from genome assembly GCA_013813565.1 of Herpetosiphonaceae bacterium. Lineage (GTDB taxonomy): Bacteria > Chloroflexota > Chloroflexia > Chloroflexales > Herpetosiphonaceae > JACCRK01. Next base: position 3,605 of record JACCRK010000108.1, on the reverse strand, counting down.
TGAAATCACCGGTATACCACGGGTCGGGAACGCCGCGCCCGCGGGGTCCGTCGGCGATGAAATCCAGCAGATAGTGGATCTTGGCCCCATTTTTGCCCAGTGTCTGCTGCATGTCGGCCAGATTATCGCCATCCATCGCCACCAGCACGTCAAAGCGCTCGCCATCGCTGGGCTTGAACTGGCGGGCGGCGTGCTGCAGGTCAATCCCGTGCTCCCGCAGGACCTTCAGGGTTCCGGTATGCGGCTGCGCGCCAATGTGATAGTTGCTTGTGCCCGCCGAGTCAACCTCGATCTGCCTGCTCAGGCCCTGCTCCGCCACCAGATGGCGCATGACCCCTTCGGCCATTGGCGAGCGGCAGATATTGCCTAGACAAACGAACAATATACGCATTATAGTTATGCTCCGGCTAAATCTCCTGGCTGCCCGAATAGGTCGCGTAGGCCTGCTGGAGAATCTCGATTGGATGGCGCGTATCGATATGGGTGGCGTGGGTGATCTGCCAGCGACATGTTTCGCTGTCACACAGCGCGACATCGCTGCCGCTGGCCTCGATCCAGGCAAACAGCGGCGCACCAACATCCATACTAATCTGGTACTTCTCGGTCTTCAGGCCATAGGTTCCGGCGATCCCGCAGCAGGTTGCGCTGCTTCGCTTGATCTGCAGCCCCGGTATATGGCTCAGCACATCAAGCGCCGGCAGGCCGATCCGGTGGGCCTTGAGCTGGCAGGGCGGGTGATAGGGCAGGGCTGCATCGATGCGCCCCAGCTCACGGTTGAAGCGCCCCTCGGCGTCCAGCAGGCGCAGATACTCGAAGATATCGTAGGTGTTGGCCGCCAGCAGCTTCACCTCGGCATCGTGCCAGCCGAGCAGCTCGGGCGCCTCTTCTTTCAACGTCAGGCTGCAGCTGGTTGACGTGCCCACCACCACATAGCCCTGCCTGATCCACGGCACCAGGTCGCGCACATTGGCCTGGTGATAGCGGCGGGCGGCGCCAAACTCACCGTTCGAGAGCATCGGCAGCCCGCAGCAGCCCTGGGGTGCCAGCACTACCTCGCAGCCATTGTGCCGGAGGACCGCCAGGGCCGCCTTGCCAACGTGCGGCTCATAGTAGTTGGTCGAGCAGCCGTGAAAGTAGACCACCTTGCGTGAAAGCGGCGCGACAGCCGGGCGAGTTTCAGCCGCTGCCGGAGCATACGGGCGGCGCTGTTTTTTAAGGCGATGCATGATCGCCGCCTGCCAGCGCCGGGGTGTGGCGATCTGTGGCTGATGTTTGCGCGCCCAGCCGCGCAGGGTATAGCCGGCCCAGCGCGGCAGCGGCACCCGGTGATCGATCTTCAGCACCAGCTCGATCAGGCGGCGGATCAGGCGATTGCTCATGGTCCAGTTGGCCAGCGGCGCCAAGGGCGTGCCCAGAATGCCGAGCAGCTCCGAGCGGCCGAGCAGGCGATTGCGCAGCGGCAGACCGTGGTCGCGCACCATTACGGCGCGGGCGCGGGCGTTGAGCTCAGCGATGGGCACGCCGGTGGGGCAGACCTCATTGCAGGCGCGACATCCCGAGCAGTAGTCGACTGAGTGGTCGGGGCTGTGCCGCGCCTCGCTGTTGCGGAAGCGCGCCGCCTGTGGGCCAACGTACTTGGGGCCGGGAAACAGGTCGGTGACCGCCGCGACCGGACAGGCGGCTGTACAGATATTGCACTTGATACAAAAATCGAGCGATTGTTCCAGCCGTAGCTCAATATGATCAGCCATCGTACCATCCTTAAGGTGCTCTATGATGTCAGGATATTATACCTTGCCATGGCGCCGCTGAGCGCTGGCTGAGGCGCTTAGAGCCACGGCAATGCCGCATTGTGCAGGCCATAAACCTCTGCTATAGGTTTGTTTGTTTGCTTGACAAAGTGCTGGGCTGTTGATAAAATGAGGTCCACCTTATAGGAGTTTCCGTATGACCCGCCCTTCTTCTCTAACTGCCGACCTAAGCTTGATGCGCGAACTTAACCGTGCATTAGTCCTCCAGCTTATTCGCCGCGAGGGGCGTATCTCACGGGCTGATATTGCTAAACATACCCAGCTTAGTCGCTCGACCGTCTCCAGCATTATCACCGACCTGATCGAAGATAGCCTGGTCACCGAAACCGGGATTGGGACCTCCAAAGGCGGCCGCCGGCCTATTATCCTCGAATTTAACTATCAGGCCAACTACATCATCGGGCTTGATGTTTCGCGGAACTCGGTCACGGCCGTAATCACCGACCTGAATGCGCGCGTATGTGCGCGGCAGCACATTCCCTTCAACGTCAACGACGGGCCACAGGTTGGCATGCCGATTATCAAACAGCTGATCCACACAATGCTCAAGGACTCGCCAGTTGGCCGGGGCAAAATTAGCGCCATCGGGGTTGGCGTGCCAGGTCCCCTGGACTACCGTAGCGGCCGCACGATTGCGCCGCCGGTGATGCCGGGCTGGGACAATGTTCCGATCAAAGATGAGCTACTCCAGACCTTTCGCCTGCCGATTTCAATCGACAACGACGCAAATCTGGCGGCAATGGCTGAATATCGCTGGGGCGCGGGCCAGGGCGCCCAAAATCTCATCTACATCTACCTGAGTAGTGCCGGGATAGGCTCGGGCTTAATCATTGATGCCCATTTATATCGCGGCTCGATTGGCAGCGCCGGTGAGATCGGCCATACGACCCTGAATATCACCTCAGAGACATCCCAACCTGGATCCAATAACGTTGGAACGCTTGAAGCGTTGGCTTCACAACCAACTCTGCTGCGCGAAGCCCGCGCCGCCGGCTTGATCGACGACAAAGGCACCGTCGAAGATTTTCTACGCCTTGTCGAAACCTCCGAGCAAAGCTGTCAGCTGCTCCAACAAAAAGCCCACTATATTGGCGTCGCGATCGCTGGCATCATCAATATACTCAATCCTGATCGGGTGGTGGTTGGGGGGATTATCCCCGAAAACTCGCCTTTGATGATTGACAAAATTCGTGAAACCGTTGATCAGCGGGCGCTTTCGATTGCCGTGCATAACACTTCGATTGTGGCTGGTAAATTAGGTCGAAACGTTGTCGCGCTAGGTGCAGCAGCTTTAGCCACTGAGCGACTGTTTGCTCCACCTGCGCTAGAACGTCCCGCCTCGCTGGGCCTGCATCCCGCAGTTGCCAGCACTTCCTTTCTAAGCTAATTAAAATGCACTTCTTCTAAGGGGGTGATTGTACTCAAACGAATGTAGCCCAGACTGTTCGCCCGATATGTCGGCTTATTTTCAGATACCTAAGGAGTTACCAACAATGAAGCGCTTTTTGAGCTTCCTCCTCGTCAGCACGATGCTGCTTGGCATCCTTGCCGCCTGTGGCGGTACGACCGCCACAACCGTTCCCGCAGCTACGACTGCCCCAGCTACAGATGCTACCGCTGCTCCAGTCGCCGATGCAACCGCTGCTCCAGCGACCGGCGCCAGCACTGAGGTCACCGGCGAAGTGACCCTGTGGCACGCCTACGGCACCGGCAGCGCCGAAGAGGCCACCATCGCCAAGCTGATCGCCAACGCCCAGGCTGCCAACCCCAATGCAACCATCAATGTGTTGCAGG
>JACCRK010000077.1 GCA_013813565.1 Herpetosiphonaceae bacterium | reverse complement strand
GACTGTAGCTGGCGATCGTGCCCAGCGCCATGGCCAGCAGGTGGCGCTCCATCGAGCCGGAGGTGTCAAGGACCACGCCGAACGTGCGGCCGTCCTCCCAGCGTTCGTCGAAGACATAGCGCGGCCGTGGGATGTCGGGCGTAGCGGCCTGGCGCCGGCTCTGGCGGGCATAGGAGCGCCGCTTCTCCAGCGGCGCGAAGTGGCGGTCGAACCAGCGCGCCAGCTGGACATCCCAGCGGATGACCGGCATCTCCAGCGCGCGGATCTCCTCGATCATGCCGCTCGGCAGGAAACCGCGGCCGCTGCTTTCGTGATACTGGAGGCCCTGGCTCAGGCAGCGGCGGTAGAACGCGTCGAGATCCATCCCATCGCGGCTGGTCCACCAGTCCGGCCGATCGGCGCCCAGGATATCGCTCAGGCCGATGCCGCGCAGCGTGGCGAGCTTGCGGAAGCGCCGCATGTCGCCCACAATCAGGTCGTAGACGGCCTCGGCCGACGAATCCTGCAGCTCGGCGTCGTAGAGCAAGCCCATGGCCGGGATCTGGCCGACGCCCAGCTCAATCAGCCAGCCGTTGATCACATAGTCGCAGGCGATGTTCCACAGGTACGGGTCGCGGCCCTGGCAGCGCACATCGTGGCGCAGCCCGACGTGGAGCAGCTCGTGGGCCATCACAAAGCGCAGCTCCTCGTTGGTCAGGCCGGCGGCCGGGTTGATATAGATCTCGCGCTGCTGCATGTCAACCGCAGCCACGGAGATACCCATGCGCTGGCAGATCTGGGTATTTTCGATGATCTCAAAGGATGCCGCCAGCGCGCCGAGCAGCGGGTAACTGTTGATAAACCAAGCGCGCGCCTGCTCCGCCTCCGACCAATCCTCCCTGGACCGTCGGGAAGGACTGCGGCCGGAGGCGAGCTCGACCGCCGCGCTGACCGCCGCAGATAGCCCGGTGCCCAGGGAAGCGACCCAGTCGTGCGGCTGGACGTTCCGCCTCTGGCGCAGCGGCTCGTGGATCAGGTCGCCAAAGTAGCCGGGCGGCAGGCCGCGCTCGCAGAGGTGGCGGTAGATCTGCTCCTCGTTGTTGCCGGCCTGCTCCAGCTGAAACACAAAGCCCTCCGGCGGGCGGCCAAACTTCAGGTTGGCTAGAAAGCTGGCGATAACGCTGTCGCAGGCGGCGTTCCAGGCCAGCGGCTGCGGGCGCTGCTGAAAGTGGCCGAAGCCAAGGTGGAGCAGGCAGTGGGCCAGCACATACGCCCACTCGGCCGGCTCGGCCCGGCGGGTCGGGTGGACATAGATGACGCCGTTGCTGGTGACGCTGGCCCAGCCATGCAGGTTGATCGGACTGCCGGTCTGGCGCACCACCGAGCTATGCCACAGCAGCGGCGAGAACAGCGGGTGGCCGCTCACCAGCTGGTATCCAGCCTGATAGTTTCTGGTAGACAGATCGCCCGCCTGGCTGGCCTTGTCGTTCCGCTTGCTACGGGCCATTGCTGCGCTCCACAAGCCGCGGCAGATCGCGCACGATCTCAACCATCAGCCAATCCGGCAGGCTGTCGTCGGCTTTGACCACCACCATCTGGGCCATCTCCAGGCTGATCGCGGCCAGCTCTTTGATCAGACCCTTGGCCCGGTGGGCCAGATCGCGGTGGACCTCGCGGATGGCCGCCCGCTCGCGCGGCAGCTCCTTGATCAGCTGGGCGCGAAATGACTGCGACAGGAAGTACAGCACATCGCGGTCTTCCGGCTTGTACGGCCAGCCGGTTTCGCCTTTGAGGATCGCCGTCAGGCGATAGGTGCTACGTACCTGCTTGATAAAGGCTTTGAACTGTCCGGCGTGCGTTGGCGTGAGACAGCCAAATGCCAGCACCTCCAGCCACTCGTCGTTGAGACTCTCGCCATAGGCATACAGGGCATCGCTGAGCATATGCCAGGCCCGTGGCGTGGAGAACGGCTCCTCGTGTTTGGGCGGCTGGCTCCACAGGTGGTCGGGCCGCAACTGGATATACTCGCAGACCCAGGGGTGGATGCCATTCTGGTAGGCCCACTCCAGCCAGTCACGGTGTGCCACCTTCAGATGCACGTGCAGCATACGGTTCATCAGCGCCGAAGACATCGGCTTGACGATCGCGCTATCCTGGGCCCGGTTGCCGGCACCCACGACGATCGACCCCTCCGGCAGATGGTACTCACCGATTCGCCGCTCCAGGATCAGGCTATAAAACGCCTTCTGAACCTCGTGGGACGCGGCGTTCAGCTCATCAAGGAACAGGCAGTACGGCTCGGCACGGGCGATCATGCGCGGCGGACAGAAACGGCTGGTACCGTCGATGATCTGAGGCACGCCGATCAGATCCTCCGGCGCCAGCTGGCTGCCGAGCAGCGACACGCAGGGCAGCCCGACCTCGGCGGCAAACAGCTGGACCAGCGAGGATTTGCCGATCCCCGGCGGTCCCCAGATGAACACCGGCCGCACCGGCGCGACATTGAGCAGAAAATCCGACAGCTGGCGCTGCGTGACCGTAACCATCTCACCCATGTGGCAACTCCGTAGACGAAAGAATTGCCCTACTGTACCATGCCCGCCATCCGCTCAATCGGCCGCCAGCAGGAGATCGCCTGCGATCGTGTGCCGCTTTGGGCTCTCTCTGCTCCACGGACGTGATGGTCTCACCCCATGCCGCGCGGCTCACTGCGACGCTAGGAGCAGGGCGGCAAAGCGCGGCTGGATCTCACCGTGCAGGCGCGACCCATCCACCGAGGCGACATAAAAAATGAATGTATTGGGGCTGAGGCTCGGGCAGGCGAGCGTGATGGTGTTGCCATCCAGGATGATGGTACGGATCGCGTGGTACGGAATGGTCTGGACGATCTTTGTGCGCCCGAGGTAGCTGGACAGGATTATCGCTGGGATCACGCCTATGCCCTGGATCTCAACCAGCTGCTGCGTCACCACCATGACCGCCACGAGAATGCTGCTCTGGATCAGGAAGCTATTGCGCATGCCGTCGATGGTCATGTGGTCGGGCAAGAACTGCACCACACCCTCGCCCGTGAAGCTATCGCCCACCATGCCCTTGGGCTGGAGCCGCACGTCGAACGGCTGGCCCTCGACCGTCGACGGGACGCTGAGGCGCGGCGCGAAGTCCACCGGCCGTCGGGCGACCGGCATAAGCGTGACGACGCCGACAATGCAGGCCGCGCACACCGGAATGGCGATCAGGCAGATGGTCAGGTTGAAGATCACGTTTCCGATGCCGAAGAGGTGGGCGAGGACGCCCAGGGCAATCACGCCGCTGAGCGCCCCGATCAGCAGCAGCGAGACGATCACCATAAACCAGGTCAGTGCCTGGCGGCTTGTCTGGTACTGCTCGCGGTCGATCCCTGGTGGTGGGTTGAACATTGGTCTCTTTTGCTCCCTGTATGGCGGCGTTTCACCGCGCAGTGTCAGCAGCTGGCGGTCGTTCTCCCAGGCTTAGCGGCCCACGGCCGCGCCCGGGAGTATGTCCCCAAAGCGCGGGTGCAGCTCGCCACTTAGGCGCTGGCCGTCCGCCACGTCGACCGCGAACATGAGGGTGCTCGGCGTGAGGCCGGGGCTATCGATGGTGGTCCATTTGCCCTGCTGTTGGATGCTCTGAATGGTAGAGCATACGAACTCTCATCGCTATTGCCTAATCGGACCCAGAGGCTGCCAGGCTGCGCAGGGCATGGCTGAAGCCGGCATCGTCGTTCTCAAAGCGGTTGATGCTCCAGGTTTGGCGATCAAGGTCGATCACGGCCGATCCGCGTTCGAACAGCGTGCGGTCAATCGGCTGTTTGCTGACGAAGGCTACTCCCAGCACCGCCGCCAGTCGCTCGCCGTCGTTGTAGAAATATTCCTGGAGCAGCGGTATCACGCGGTTATACCAGACATAGCGCAATTCTTCAAGATCGCTCACGCCCATGAAGTAGCTGTGGCCGATCTGGTGGTCACGGTCGAGGATCGCGGCAATCCGCTGGTTCAGGCGGCGCAACACGCCACCCAGGTCGAGGTCGCCAATCGATTGCACCTGCTCTGGCTGCGGCTGCATCTCGACAAAGATGAAGCGCCGTCGGAGCGCCTGTCCGACGAGGTCGGTTATGGCGCGGCGCTCCGCAGCGTCGAGCGCCGCCGGAAACATATGGCTGTCTTCAATAAAGTAGGGCTCGGCCGTAACGCCTTTGTCGGTAATGCCGATGATGGTCGTCTCGCCCTGAAACGCACACGCCTCAACGCTCACCTCCGGCCCCGCCATATAGGCCTCAAGCAGCACCACCTGATCGCGCGGCTGATCGCGGAAATTGCGTGGAAAACCATCAAGGACCGCATAGCCCGCCTGAAGTTCTGCCTCCGTGCGGATAAGGCGGACGTGGGCGCTTGAGGCGAGATCGGTCGGTTTGATCACCAGGGGATAGCCAATCTCCTGGGCTGCCTGCCGGGCCTCGTCCCAGGAGGTGACCAGCCGATAGGCTGGGTTAGGCAACCCGGCCGTCGCGAGCGCGGCCCGCATCAGACCCTTATTGCGGATGGTGCTGACGGTTGGCGGGAACGGGCACGGCAGATCAAGGGCGTCAGCCACTGCACGGGCGGTATCGATGTAGTAGTCGCAAATGGTCAGCACACCGTCGAACTGCAACACCGCATGCTGGTGCCGTAAGAACGCGATCAGGGTCGGCAGGTCGTTGGTGTCGATGGTGAGGAGATGCGCGGCATGGGCCAGAACGGGATGCGTGGCTGGCGGAACCGCATAGTGCGCCCGCTGGCGGGTGACAAAGGTATAGGTATGGCCCTGCGCAGCCAGTGCGGCAGGCAGGATCTGGCCCGTGCCACCAACCCAACTTTCCAGCATCAACAGATGCCCCATAGTGAAATTCTCCTCAAACGAGTAGCAGCGGGAGTGTCTGCTTGTTGCTTAATAAGATTGAGTATCAATTAATACCTGGTAATAATACTCAGTCTCAATAATTTGTCAACAGCAGCACGCCAATGAGCCGTGTTTTGTCCCTTCGCGTAGCAGCGACCACTCGGGGAAAGGTCGGAAGGCACGGACCGTCCCACTGACACTGTCGGCCCGCCAGGCCATGGCGACGTATGCCGCACCGCTCCTGGGTGCCCGATCGGCGTCGTTAAAGGATGTCAGTGCAGTCTGGCCACACGACCAGCATGCGCACGCACAGAGCCTGATCTGGCAGACCCGCAAACGGCACGTGAGCGCGGCGCTGACGGCGACGGCGATGCGCCGGATCATCGCGATGCTCGTGCGCCTCTGTGAAGCACGCGGTGTGATTCCTGCGGACTCGAACGTCAGCGCCCACACGTTGCGGCACACCTTCGCGATGGCCTACTTGACCGAGCATCCCGGTGATCTCGTGGGGCTGGCGACGATCCTGGGGCATACCAGCCTGGACATCACCCGCATCTATGCCAATCCAACGACGGATCAGCTCAGGCAATGCATGGAAGGCTTGGCGTTGAACGCCTATGGGGACTAGCGGTGGCAGGTCTGGAGCGGTACTCCTGAAGTGAACATCTGTTCGCAGACATTAACCGGGGCGCGCTGTGATCAACCTCAAATTCGAGCGGCGCGACCTTGAGGCCGCCGATGCGCGAAGACGACGAGGATGCCTGAAATCAGGTGTTTTGATATCCTGACATGCTGCCGAAGAACCGCGCCATCCAGACCTCGACCTGGAAGGCGCGGTTCTTCGGCTTTTTCTTGCTACTTCTGAATCAGCGGCACAAAGGTCGAGGCGAGATCAAGGCGCACCCACTTGCCGGGCGTGCCAGTGGCGCGGCAGAACCACAAATGCCCGTCGCTGCTCACCACCAGCTCGCCCATCTGATGCCGGCCAGCGGTTGGTGGGCCGGCGGTCGAGTTGGGAGTCAGAAGAATAGGCGCCGTGCCACCTTGAAACTCTGCACCATATTTGCCGCCATAGCCGTACACGCCCAAGCCGTTCGCCCCAGTAGCGCGCGCGACAATACCTTTTCCATCGATGCCACTTGAGTAGGCAAGTACGCCATCGCTATTGGCACCGGTTGCAAAGCCGACGACACTTTGGCCATACTGGCCGATTGTATGCCCAAGCACGCCGGTTCCCGTATCGGAGGCGCCAAGCACGCCGATGCGTGTGTCCGTGGTCGTATCGGCGCCGCTCGTGCTGCCGACAATCGCCACGCGACGATTGGCGACCAGCCCGCTGACGAGTGACGTGGTGGAGTAATTGTCGACGCGCAGGGTGGTCTGCATCAACTGTGTGCTGCTTGGGTCGCGCAAGGTCGTGGTATCGTTGGCGTTGCTAGGTTGATTGACGTTTCCAATCAGCAACGGCCCACCCGTATCATTGGGGCTGGCCGCTTTATCTGAGTCAGCGGGAGCTGCTTTTTCGGTGCCGGGCGCACCGTCGGGCGATTGGGCGCGGGTGGCCGGAATCATGGTCAGGCTCAGACTGAGGAGGCAGAGCAGGCTAAGAATTGGCACCAGCGCTCGCAGCCGACTGCGGCGGCGTCCGGCCCGCAGGGCGGCGACTTCGCTTTGCAGGCTGGCGACGACAGCGGACAGTTCGGCTACTTGATCGTGGATGCGCATGTGGTCCTTTCGGGCTGCGAACAGCCTTGAATAAGTGAGCAGTGACCAGTGGTTAGCGGCTAGCAGGTTCAGGTGGATTTCAATAAAATTCATGTGAGCGCAACCAAGAAGTCATTATCAATATCGCTGGGTTCACTTTGAACGAAAAAACTGACTACTGATCCCTAACCACTGATCACTGGCTTTGCCGACGCCGGGCTTGAGAGCCAAAACGCGGGGTGCCTGGGCGGCGCGGCCAGCGCTTGAGCGGATTGACACGCCTGGGCTGGGGCATCTCCAAGGGATCTGACTCCGCATCGCTCCAGCTAATCGTCCAGACGACCGTGGTGTGGGTTGTGACGGTGCGGGTGACGATCCGGCGCATACTCTTCCCCTTGCTCAAAGCGTTCGCCGCTGTGTCCCGAGCATCTTCGGCTACAGATGACTATACTGGGGTACAATGCTCAAAAGTTGACTTTAATTGTCAAAGCTCAGGATTGCTCACATTTTTGTCCTGGAAGGAACCTCTATGCGCCGTTCCCCCGGTGTATCACCCGCATCGTTCACCGGTTTTGGTGCGATGCTCAAATATTTGCGCCGTCGTAGCCAGCTGACCCAGCGCGACCTGGCGCTAGCGGTTGGCTACAGCGTGCCGCACCTGTGTCGGCTGGAGCAAAACCAGCGCCTGCCCGACCTGGCGACCCTGCTGGCGTTGTTTGTGCCGGCCCTGGATCTGGAGCAGGAGCCGGAGTGGGTGGGCCGCCTGCTGGAGCTGGCGGCCCAGGCGCGTGGCGAAAACCTGGCTGGACGCACCGTCCAAAGCGTGTCCACCTCCCTGCAACAAACCACCTGGGTCGGCGCAACCGAGCCACTGCCCACATTGCCCGCCTATTTCGTGGCTCGTCGGGCGATGCTGGCACTCCTGCGCGACCGTCTGGCCCTCGAGCGGGCGCTGGTGGCCTATGGCCTCGCGGGGAGCGGCAAAACCACCCTGCTGGCGGCGCTGGCCCGCGAGGTCGAGGCCGATCAGCCAGTGTTTTGGCTGACCTTCAGCACTGGTATCAACACCTCGGTTGATGCGCTGCTGCGCCAGCTGGCGGTGTTTCTGGTCGCCCACGGCGCGGAGCAAGCCCAGCCGTTGCTGGAAACCGCCAACCTGCATTTGGCGCTCGACCAGCGGCTGGCGATTGTGGGCGCGGCCCTCGCGTCCCGGCCAGCGCTGCTGTGCCTGGATAACGTGCAGCTCATCGCGGCTGATCCGGCGTTGCTCAATGTGCTGCGCCATCTGATCGCCACAACCTCGGCCAGCGTCGTGTTCGGCAGTCGCGAACCTGTGCCCCTGCCCGATCTGGCCCATGTGCGAATTGAAGGCTTGACCGACGCCGAAGGCCGCCAACTGATCGCCGCCATCCATCCTGCGCTGGAGGATGAACTGGTCGCGCACTTGCTCGTGAAAACCGCCGCCCATCCCATGTTTCTGCGGCTGGCCCTGGCGCATTTGCATCGCTGGGACGGCACGACGACGGCCTATATTGAGCACCTGGAACTGCAACCGCACATCGCGGTCTATCTGATCAATGGCGCGTTGCAGGGACTTGATCCCGCCGCCCACACCCTGCTGCTGGTGCTGGCGGTGTTTCGCCAGCCGCTCAACCTCTACGATCCGGACTTGCTGGAACAATGCGCGGCCGGGAGCGTGCGCTACGACCTGGCGGCGGCGCTGCCCGAGTTACAACAACGGTGTTTGATCGATCACCCGGCGCGAGCGACCCTGCACCCACTGCTCCACGACCATGTCTCTACGAAGCTCGACGCCGATCCGCGTTTGCGCGAGCGCTTGCAGCGGATTGTGGCGGAATACTGGGAGCAAAAGGGCGACTTTCTGGCGGCCGCCCCGCACTGGTGTCGCGCCGGTGCGTGGCAAAAAGCGGTGGATGCGGTGGTTGGCGAAGGCAGGTCAGCGGCGGATCGCGGGCTTGGCGAGGCGACCGCCGGCAGCATTGATGCGATCCTGGCCCTGGTGCGGCGGGTTGGCGATCCGGCGCGCGGCACCATCCCCCACCTGCTGATCGAGCGCGGCATTTGTCTGACTCATTCGCTGCGGGCGGTTGAGGCCGAGGCCGATTTCCGGGCGGCGCTGGCCTATGCCCCGGAGCCGCCCGTGCGGGTAGTCGTGTTGCGGCGGCTGGCGGAAAACCTGCTTCAGCGCGGGCTAGTCACCGAGGCGCTGGCCTTGACCGAGGAAGCCAGCGCCAGCGTGTCGGCCTCGAATGTGCTGTTTCGGGCCGCGCTGAGTGCGATCAAAACCGCCGCGATGGTGCGTTTGGCCCGCTACTCGGAAGCGCTCGATTGGGGTCGGCAAACCCTAGAGCTAGCCGACCAGATCGCGCCGTTGCTGGGCCACGAAGCCGACCTCATTCGCGGGCAAATCCACGGCATGCTGGGGATCGTGCAGCATATTCAGCGCAACGTCGAACCAGCCCTGGCCCACTGGAACACTGCGGTTGCGATCGCCCGGCGGGGTGGCATGCGCCAACTGGAGTATCGCTCGTTGTCCAATATTGCCCTGGCCCTGTATGAAAGCGGCGATCTGGCGGCGGCGATTAGAACGGCCAACGATGCTCTGCAGCAATCCCGTGCGCTGGCCGATAGCTATAGTTGTGGGCGGTTGCTCTACAACCTTAGCCTTATGCATCATGTGCAGGGCGAGTGGAGTAAAACTGCGATGCTCCTGGCTGAATCCCGCACGATTAAGCAGCGGATGGGCGACGGGGACGGGGTTGCGGCCGTGGATCATCAACGCGCGACTCTGGCGATTGCCCAGGGTGAGGTTGCGGCGGCAGAACAGCTAGCCGAAAAAGTGCTGGCCCAGCCCGACCTGAACGAACGGCTCAGGATCGCCTGTCTGGCCACCCGCGCCGCCATCTGGAGCCTGGCGGGTGATCTGGCCGAGTCCCGCCACAGCTATGAAGCGGTTCTGCAATGCCCGGCCACACTCCATGATCAGCGAATCCACTGCGATAGTGCCAACCGCTATGCCGTGGTTCTGCTGGCCCTAGGCGCCACCGCCGAAGCTCGCGCCGCTCTCGCGCCCGAGTTGCCACCTGACTGTGGCCTGGAGATCGAGCTGGAACGCGAGTTAGCCACCGCGCTACTCCATCTCGCCGCCGCTGAACCCGACGCGGCTCGAAAGCGCGCCCAATCAACCGCCGAGCGCGCCCAAGCCGCCGGGTACACCCTGTACGCCCGAACCGCAGCCCGCTTGATCGCCGCAACCCATGCCCCGCCCCAAGCCAGTGCCTATCCCCGTTTGCTGTGGGTTGACGGCTAAGCGGGCAGTCGCTCTAGAGATCGCTCAAACCACAACCACGAAACGCCGCAGATGAATCCTGATCCGGGGTTTATCTGCGGGTTGCGCATTCCCGCCCTTTGACAATAAAAGGCAACTTTTGAGGTCTGCATTTCGGGGAGCTGTGCCCCCTGCGTCAACAGTCGGCGCGCGAGGGTATGCCGGTGTTGATGGGGCGCGGCTGCGTCGAGACGCTGTGCCGCCACCAGCAGCTCGTCACGCCGGCGCAGGTCACTGACCTTGTCCACGCTGGCGCGGAGCTGTTGGGCGGCAGCAAGCCCAAGCCGCTGCACAATCTTCCCAATGCCCCGTGCTGTGACACCGGGCGTGAGGGGCCGCCCGGCAGTGGCCGGGTCGATCCGCACCAGCAGCGGCTCCCGTTCCCCGTCACTCCCCATGAGCGCCAGCCCATCGGGGCAGCGCACCAGACGGAGGTAGCGATCAAGCAACTGGATGGCATCTGGGTGGAGCGGGATGCGGCGCACTTCCGCCCTTTCCCACTGCGCACCGTCAGCGTTCCGGCGCGCAGATCGAGATCGCGCAGTTGGACATCGCTCGCCTCCTGGGCACGCACGCCGGTGTAGATCAGCAGAGCCAGCAGCGCCTCAATGTGCATTTTTGAGATCAGCTGGATTAACCCCTATATTGAGGTGCGGCATCATCGGGATAGGCATGCGTGGAACATTTCGCGGATCAGGCTGAGTGTGAAGTCCTCTATCTATTAGTCAGCAACCCACCGCTAAAGCAGGTGGGCTTGCGTCTCCCCCCGAAGGATTGGCGCAATAGGCTGGCTGACGGCAGCCCAAAAGGCGATATTTTTGGCGGCATTCACATCGGCAGCGGCGATGTGCCCGCACGAGGGGTTTTGACAGTGAAACTCGGCCTGGGTTGTGCGATTGGCTTTGTCGCTATACCCGCACACAGAACAGCGTCGCGAGGTGTTGCGCGGATCCACCAGGATCAGCGGGATGCCCGCCTGCTGCGCTTTGTAGGCCAGATAAGCGCGCAATTGCCGAAAGGCCCAGGCGCTATGCTGGCGACGCTGCGACCGACGAACCGTTGCTGCGGTGCGCTGACGGATGTGCGTCAGATCCTCCACCCGCAGGGCCTTTCGGTCATTGACAGCTTTCTGAACCAGAGCCTTACTGATGCAGTGATTGACATCCTTTTGGAATCGGCGTTCTTTCCCGGCGAGTTTCCGCAGGCGGCGTTTGGCATTGCGCGTGCCGCGCTTCTGGAGCCGCTGACGGTGGCGGAAGCGTTTGCCCCGCACCTGTTGCACGGCGGTGCCGGTAAACACGGTCCCATCATCGGTGGTACACAGATTGACGATTCCCAGGTCCGCGCCAATCGCCCCGTCGGTGGGCTGGGCTG
>JACCRK010000052.1 GCA_013813565.1 Herpetosiphonaceae bacterium | reverse complement strand
TCGCCGAGCTTGGCGGCGTGACCGCGCTGCGTCTGCGGCTGCGCACCCTGCTGCCCCGCCTGAGCGCCGAGCAGTCCCGCCTGCTGACGCTGCTCCTGCAAGACGTCACGCAGCAGCAGATCGCCGGACGCTTTGGGATGGGCCGCCGGGCGCTGGAGCGGCAGATCGAGCTGCTGTTCGGCGAGATCGCGGTGCTGCTGTCGAGCACAAAGTAGCGTTGGTGCGCCCGCGAGCAGGATTATCCACGAACGACACGAAGATAAGGCTCCCGGTTTCAGCTCGATAGGTTATGTGGGGAGAGGCCAATTCTTGCTGTGGTTTCTGCCCCTCTCCATCGCGATTGGAGAGGGGTGGCGCGCAGCGCCGGGGTGAGGTCAAACCATTTCTACCCCCCGATTGCCCGCTCCTTCAGCGTGGCCTCGGCCTGCTTGGTGCCGACGGCCACCAGCTCCAGGTGGCTGCTGAAGAAGTCGCCGCGGTCGAGCAGATACAGGCTTGAGTAGGGACGCAGCAGCAGATCGAACGCGGTGCGGGTGGCGACATCCATATACGGCCGGGCGCGCTTCCCCAGATCCTCAAGGTAGGCGCCGAGGAAGCTGCGCTCGTCGGCGCTCAGCGGCGCCCGGTGATCGATCGTGTAGCTCGTGACGCAGCAGGCGCTCAGATCGACCATATCGAACACCCGACAGAGATCGCGCCCAATATAGAACTTGCCCGAGCCATCGACATCGGCCTCAAGCGCGTCCAGCTGGGCGCTGCGCACGGCCAGCTCAAGCTCGGCCGGCCAGGGCAGCAGGTGGTGATGCAGCGTATCGTTCTCTAAAATGGCCACGTGCCCGCCAACGCTGGCGACCCGCCGCAGCTCGTGGAGCGCCGCGACCGGATCGGGCAGGCTGTACAGGCTGTGGGCACACCAGACCAGATCAAAGCTGTCGTCGGCAAAGGGCAGCTCGGCGATGTCGCCCTGCTGGAAGCTGATGATCGGGCTGAGTGGGCTGGAGCGGGCCTGCTCGCGGGCCACGTCCAGATAGGCGGTCGAGCGATCGACGCCGATGACGCTGCCGGTCGGGCCGACGCGCTCGGCCAGCCAGAGGCTGTACGCGCCATCGCCGCAGGCCATATCGAGCACCCGAGCGCCGGGCTTGATCGGCAGGTCGGCGATGATCTTCTGGAGATCGCTGGCGCAAGTGCGGTGGAAGGCGGCTAACATCGGGGCATAGGCGGGTAGCTCATCGTCACTCAGGCCCGCGCCCGCCTCGCGGCCAAAATCGGCTGTGCTTGCTGTCATATTCTGCCCCTATGTTTAATTGGAATTGCCAGTAGCGCCTCGTTAATCAAAAATAGTGCCAAGGATTTTTGTGAACTGCTCGTGGCCGCGGAGTATGCGCTGGATGAGAGCCTGCTAACCATAACGAATCGTCCATTTAGCCTTAGATCGGCTGGAAAATGCCAAAAACACGCCTAAATGACGCAGTGCGGCTATGCTATAATCGTCGGCAGGTCAAATTCGGCCTCGGAGGTTAATTGTGAAAGATTTTTTTCGCCGCGCTCCAATTCCCTTTACGTCGTCGCGCCGCGAGCAACAAATACCGGATAATGTCTGGGTCAAGTGTGCGCACTGTAGCGAGCTGACCTACCAGAAACAGTTTCAGGATGCCCTGAAGGTCTGCCCGAAGTGTGGCTATCACACGCGCATGAACGCCCGCGAGTGGCTGGACATGCTGCTTGATGAAGGCTCGTTCGAGGAGCATGATGCCGAGCTGCAGTCGATGGATATCCTCGGCTTTGTCAGCCCCAAAGATAACTACGAGGCCAAGCTCGAAAAAATGATCGAGAAGACCGAGGGCAACGATGTGATCGTCAGCGGCAGCGGCTGCATCGATGGCCTGCCGTTCGAGATCGCCGTGTGCAACTTCGAGTTTATGGGCGGCTCGATGGGCTCGGTGTTTGGCGAGAAGGTCGCGCGGGCCACCGAGCGGGCCGCCGAGCGGCGCGTGCCGCTGATTACGATCAACGCCTCGGGCGGCGCCCGCATGCACGAGGGCCTGTTCTCCCTGATGCAGATGGCCAAGATCTCGGTGGCGCTGACCCGGCTGGCCCACGCCCGCCAGCCGCATATCTCGCTGCTGATCGACCCGTGCTACGGCGGGGTCTCGGCCTCGTATGCCTCGGTGGCCGATATTATTCTGGCCGAGCCGGGCGCCCACATCGGGTTCGCCGGGCCACGGGTGATCGAGCAGACCATTCGCCAGAAACTGCCGCCCGACTTCCAGACCGCCGAGTTTTTTCTGGCCCACGGCATGATCGATGCGGTGGTGCCACGGCCGGAGATGCGGGCAACGCTGGCCCGCCTGATGACCCTGTATCTTGGCACACCCTACCCGCAACATTTGCCGGAGCTGCACAATATGGTGGTTGGTCAGGAGTAGATGCCGGTTCGCTGGCGGCCATTAGCTATCAGAACCCGAGCACGCCGGTCGGCTCGCAGTTCTACGCTCTATGCTCTGAGGTTTTATCGTGTCAACCAAAGCTGAATTGACTCCCTGGGATAAAGTTCAAATCGCCCGCCACTCCCAGCGCCCCCATACGCTGGACTATGTGCGGGTGCTGTGTGATGATTTTTTCGAACTGCACGGCGATCGGCGCCAGTCCGATGATGCGGCGCTGGTCTGCGGCGTTGGCCGTTTTGAACATCAAAGCGTTGTGATTATCGGGCATCAGAAGGGCAACGATACGAAAGAAAACGTCCGCCGCAACTTTGGCATGCCCCACCCCGAGGGCTATCGCAAGGCCATGCGGGTGATGCGCCACGCTGAAAAATTCGCCATGCCGATCATCTGCCTGATCGATACCCCCGGCGCCAACCCGAGCCTCGCCGCCGAGGAGCGGGGTCAGGCCCAGGCGATCGCCCAGAATCTGGTGGTCATGGCCGATCTCAAGGTGCCGATTGTCGCCGCCGTGATCGGCGAGGGCGGCTCCGGCGGCGCGCTGGCGATTGGCGTGGCCGACCGCCTGCTGATGCTGGAGCACGCGGTCTACTCGGTCGCCTCGCCCGAGGCCAGCGCGGCGATCCTGTGGCGCGACTCCAGCAAGGCCTCCGAGGCGGCGCGGGCGATGAAGATCACCGCCCAGGATCTGTACGGGTTTGGCATTGTCGATGAGGTGGTGCCAGAGCCAGAGGGCGGCGCCCATCTCGATGCCGGCGCGACGCTTACGGCGCTCTCGGCCGCCATTCGCCGCCACCTCGACGGGCTGCTGGCGCTCGATCTGCCGACGCTGCTGGAGCAGCGCTACAACAAATATCGGGTGATCGGCCAGTATCGGACCGTGCAGGAGGTCGCCACGGTCAACGGATAAGCGTAGCACGCAATGGAGCGTGTTTGGATCAGGGGCCGAATAATCCCGGCCCCTGGTCGGTTTTTGTGAGTATGGTATAATCCGCGCCACGGCGATGATGCCCCTTTCCGAGTTTGGGAAGGGGTTTTGTGTTAGGAAAAACCTATGAGCCATGTGTCGAGCCTTTCCCGTGATGTTCCGCTGCTGGAGCGCTATCGGCAGTTTTTGCCGATCACGGACCAAACCCCGATTATCACCCTCCACGAAGGCAATACCCCGCTGATCAATGCGCCCCGGCTGGCGGCCAACCTGGGCGTGCGCGAGCTCTGGCTGAAGCTGGAGAGCATGAATCCCACCGGATCGTTCAAGGATCGCGGGATGGTGATGGCGATCGCCAAGGCTCTGGAGGCCGGCAGCAAGGCCGTCGTGTGCGCCTCGACCGGCAACACCAGCGCGGCGGCGGCGGCCTACGCGGCGCGTACCGGGCTGGAGTGTATCGTCGTGGTGCCGGCCGGTAAGATCGCGCTCGGCAAGCTGGCCCAGGCGCTGATGTACGGGGCGAAACTGCTGGTGATCGAGGGCAACTTCGACCAGGCGCTGGATATGGTCCGGGCGCTGGCCGAGGCCCACCCGATCACGCTGGTCAACTCGGTCAACCCCTACCGCCTGGAGGGCCAGGCCACGGCGGCCTACGAGATCTGCGACGCGCTTGGCGATGTCCCCGACTATCTGGCGCTGCCGGTCGGCAACGCCGGCAATATCTCGGCCTACTGGATGGGCTTTCAGCGCTACCACGCCGCCCATCTGGTCGAGAGCGCCCCCAAAATGCTGGGCTTTCAGGCGAGCGGCTCGGCGCCGATTGTCCACGGCGCGCCGATCGCCCACCCCGAGACGCTGGCGACCGCCATTCGAATCGGCAACCCGGCCTCGTGGCAGCTGGCCGTCAACGCCCGCGATGAGTCCGGCGGTCTGATCGACCACGTCAGCGACGACGAGATCGTGGCGGCCTGGCGCGATCTGGCGGCGCTTGAAGGGGTGTTCTGCGAGCCGGCCTCGGCGGCGGGTGTCGCCGGCATTCGTAAGCTCATGCGCGAGGGTCGCGGCGATGCCGGCGGGCGCTATGTCGCCGTGCTGACCGGCCACGGCCTGAAAGATCCCCAGCTGGCGGTCGAACAATTTACCGTCCCTGCGCCGATCCCGGCGGAGCTGGACGCGCTGGAGCGGGTACTGAATTTATAGTATTTAAAAGCTAAAGCAGCATCACCTGATGTTGGCTTTACCAAAGCGGAGCGTTGTATGCGGTTGCTGGTAACAAAATTTGGCGGCACATCGGTTGGTTCGGCGGCGGCGATTCGGGCGTTGGCGACGATCACCGCCCAGAATCGGGCGGCCTGGGATGGCGTGGTAGTGGTGGTCTCGGCCCTGAGCGGCGTGACCGATAGCCTGCTGCGGATTGTGCGGACCGCCCAGTCCGGCGATGCCGTCGGCGTCCACGAGCTGTACACGGCTCTGCGCCTGCGCCACGACAGCACCATCGACGAGCTGCTGACCACCGAGCGCGCTGCCGTGCGCAAGGATGTCGATGGCCTGCTCGATGAATGCGCCAAGCTGTGCGAGGGCGTCCGCGTTCTCGGCGAGCTGACCTTGCGCACCCTCGATGCGATCACCGGGCTGGGCGAGCGGATGAGCGCCCGGATTGTGGCCGCGACCCTGCGCGAACACGGCATTGCCGCCAGCGCCTACGATGCCACCGACCTGATCGTGACCGACGACCGCTATCAGGACGCCTCGCCGCTGATGCCCGAGACGATCGAGCGCACCACCGGACTGCTTGGCCCGGTGCTGGCCGCCGGATCGACCCCGGTGATCACCGGGTTCATCGGCGCAACTCTGGCCGGGGTCAAAACCACCCTCGGCCGCGGCGGCTCGGACTGGAGCGCGGCGATTCTGGGCGCCGCCCTGGAGGCCAGCGAGGTCTGGATCTACACCGATGTCGATGGGGTGCTGACCGCCGACCCGCGCACCGTCCCCGACGCCCGCGTCATCCCCACGCTCTCGTACAACGAGGTCAGCGAGCTGGCCTACTTCGGCGCCAAAGTGCTGCACCCCAAGACGATTCGCCCGGTGGTCGAGCGCGGCATTGCGCTGCGGGTCAAGAATACGTTTAATCCAACCCACAGCGGCACCCTGATCGTCCAGCAGACCGAGCGGATTGTCGGGGCGATCAAGGCGGTCACCTCGGTCCACAGCCTGAGCCTAATCACGGTGATGGGCCGCGGTATGCTGGGCGTGCCGGGGATTGCCGCCCGCACCTTCGCCGCCATCGCCCGCCAGAACGCCAGCATCCTGATGATCTCGCAGGCCTCGTCGGAGCAGAGCATCTGTTGCGTGATCCCGGCGGGCACCACCGCGAACGTGGTGGCCTCGCTGCGCCAGGAGCTGGCCGCCGAGCTGGAGCGCCGCGACATCGACACGATCAGCGTTGACGACAACGTGGCGATTATCACCGCCGTCGGCGCCGGGATGCGCGGCACCTCCGGGGTGGCCAAGCGGGTCTTCGGGGTGGTTGGCGACGCCGAGATCAACGTGATCGCGATCGCCCAGGGCTCGTCGGAGTGCGCGATCAGCCTGGTGGTCAGCGAGGCCGATGCCCGCGCCGCCGTCCGGGCCATCCACACGCTCACCCACACCGAGACCATCAGCGCCCACCATCGTGCGCCCTGCGAATAACCCTTTCCGACCCTATCAGGAAC
>JACCRK010000026.1 GCA_013813565.1 Herpetosiphonaceae bacterium | reverse complement strand
ACCTCGTCCACTATGGAACCTGGATCTCGTCCTGCATCGCCTATGTCACCAGCGTCAACCCGGCTGACTTTGGCAGCTGTGGCAATCAGTACTGGAGCGGCGGCCCGGCCAATGGCTGGAACGGCGTGACGCTTGACCCCAACGGTGTCTGGAGCGACACCGCTGCGGAGCCGACCCTCAACACTGCCGGCGTAAACTCCCGCTACGCGCTCATCCTGGGCGCTGTGGAGCCGAGCACCCACTTTATCATCGACACCAGCCGCAACGGCCGTGGCCCGTGGGCGCCATCGGCAGATCAGAGCTTCCCTGACCCGCAGACCTGGTGCAACCCACCTGGACGGGGCATCGGCATCCGGCCGACCGCCAACACCGGCAACGCACTGGTCGATGCGTATGTCTGGATCAAGGTTCCAGGTGAGTCCGATGGTCAGTGCAGCCGGGGACTTGGCACCGGCGACAACGTGCTCGACCCGATCTGGGGCCAGGTGGATCCCGACGCTGGTGTGTGGTTTCCAGAGCAGGCGCTTGAGCTGGCGAACCTGGCCAACCCGCCGCTTCAGTAGGAGTTAGGGATTAGACCGTTCTGATACATAAAACCGTGATCCTGAATAATTAGGGATTACTCTGGCAGCGGGAACCTGAAGTGGCTTCAGGTTCCCGCTGTTTTGATTTAAGGCAGCAGATTGCGCGAAAAGGCGGGATTTCAAACCAGGCATTCACGTTGTTGAGTGTGATAGCACTGTGATGCAACCCACGTGCGCTGCATCACAGTGCTATCCTGGGGTATCATATGGGATAAACCGTTATCCGCGGCATTGCGCGGCCATCCAGAGTGGGGCGACGGCTCCCACCGCCAGGAGAAAGATCAGGGTATGGATGTTTTGGCTCATCAGCACCTTGCAACGTTGCGGGCCCAGGCAGCGCGCCTGGAGCGCTACGGTGGTGCGCTGGCCGACGAAGCTGCGGCGCTGCGCACCACCATTCAGGCGCTTGAAGAGACGCTTGCGATCAGCGCTGCCACCACGGAAACCCTCCGCCAGGAGCGGGATCAAGAGCGGTCCAGATTCAACGCCATTCTCGACCATCTCCCGATCGGGCTGCTGCTTGTCGATGTCGCCACGTCGGCCATCACGCACTATAATCCCCAGGCGACCGAGCTGCTGGGCCATGGGATCCTGGACACCAGCGATCTGGACGATTTTACCCACTACCATGCCATCCATCCTGATGGCCGACCTTATACCTCGGCAGAGTATCCGC
Organism: Herpetosiphonaceae bacterium; assembly: GCA_013813565.1. Classification (GTDB taxonomy): domain Bacteria; phylum Chloroflexota; class Chloroflexia; order Chloroflexales; family Herpetosiphonaceae; genus JACCRK01. Next base: position 7,540 of record JACCRK010000026.1, on the reverse strand, counting down.
TAGCCAAGGTGCTTGCGGGGCACGGCGTGCAAGATGTGGATGTCTGGTATCACATGGGCAGCGGGTCTGCACGATTACTCCATGTCATGGCCGCGCCAATTTATGATATGGCTGGAGCGCTGATTATGGCGGTCGCCACCTTTGTTGATGTGACAGCCCACCATCAGGCCGCCCAGGAACGGCAGCACTTGCTGCGCCAGACCCAGGCAGCCCAGAACCAGGCGGAAGCTGAGCGGGCACATCTCCATCGGCTTCTCGAGCAGGCTCCTGCTGCCATCTGTATCGTCCAGGGGCCGGACTACCGCTACACGTTGGCGAACGACATCTACTGCCGCTTACTTGGCCGCAGGCGCAGCGAGGTCGAGGGCCAGTTCGTGCGGGCGGTGTTTCCTGAATATGTGGGCCAAGGAGTTTTCCAGACGCTCGATGGCGTGTGGACGACCGGCGAGGTGTATAGTGGCCAGGAGGAGCGGCTACAGGTGGCCCGGGCATTGGATGGGGCACTGGAAGAACGCTACTTTAACTTTATTTACGCGCCGATCCATGAATCTGAGGGGGGCATTACGCATATCTTCGCGCATGGGGTGGAGGTCACTGCCCTTGTGGTCGCCCGCGAGGAGGCGCAGACAGCGGTGCAAATGCGCGATCAATTTCTGTCAGTTGCGGCACATGAGCTGCGCACCCCGCTTACGACGCTGCTGGGATATGCAGAGCTGTTGTACCGCCGGGCGGAACGCGATCTCACAAGCAACGAGGCCAATCGTCGCGCCTTTATCAAGCTGGTCAGCCAGGCCCAACGGCTACGAATGCTGGTAGACACGCTGCTTGATGTGACCCGGATGGATTTCGGGCTACTCCGCCTTAACCTCCACAGCCTGGATCTGTATGCCCTCACGCTGCGGGTCGTTGAGGAGGTGCGGATAACCCTGCATATCCATGCGCTTGAGCTTGTCTGTGACACTACCAGCATGCTCGTGGTGGGGGATGCCGTCCGGCTGGAGCAAGTGATCTATAACCTGATCCAGAATGCGATCAAGTATAGTATGCAGGGCGGTGCCATTACGGTCCAGCTTCAGGAGCAGGGCGAGCAAGTCTGTCTCACGGTCACCGATCAGGGGATTGGCATTCCGGTGGAGGAGCTGCCGCACCTGTTTGAGCGATTTGTCCGGGTGATCCGACCGGGAATAGCCCACATTGGCGGGATGGGCCTGGGGCTTTTTGTCGTCCAGGATATTGTGACGCTGCATGGGGGCAGCGTCACTGTCAGAAGTACCGAGGGCGTGGGCAGCACATTTACGGTGTGCCTGCCCCGCGAGGGACCTGGCTCCTCAAACGGTGACACCAATGTGATGGCACCGTCCATCACGCCGCCCTGATCTCCTCCCTGGACGATGAGGTTTCGTCGGCAATCGCCGGCTGCGGCAGCCGCTGCAAACGCCGATAGTGGGTCAGCAGGCTGTACACGACCAGCAGCGCCGCGACCGCCAGCAGCAGCAGCAGCGCCGGGTCGGCCAGAATGTTCTGCCCAATCAGGCGCCGGGACGCGCGGGATAGATTGAAGTGGCGCAGCATGCCCAGCGCTAAGCTGCCCTGTTGAACATGGCTGTTTGCGCCCAGATACATCAGTCCCGGCTGCGCCGAGGCACGGACGGCGATGGGCTGCGCGCCGGGCTGGATGGCAAACGTCAGGCTGTAGGCTTGCCCGACCGCCAGCTGCACCGGTGGATCAAAGATGAAGTAGGCATTGTTGCGCTCAAAATCCCTGAGTGGCGGGTGCGCCCAGCGGCATGCGATCACCCCAGGCGTCGCCCCAGACTGCTCCAGGCACAGCTTCATCCTGGCTTCGTTTGCCGTCATATCCAGCGCCAGCTCCACGCCGGTCAGCAGCGGGTGCTCGGCGCTATAGGGCTGGCTGATCGTCGGCTGGGCGTCGGATAGGATGATGGTGCGGTTGAGCGGATGCGGGGAGCGCTCAATCAGCATCGATCGGGCATTCCACAGACCAAACAGCAAGACGCTGGCTAACAGGCCGGCTGGCGCCAGAACGACCAGCTTGGGGGCCCTCCAGCGCTGCATCGGCGCTGGGGAGCGCGCCAGTGAGTACGCCGCCATGCCCAGCAGGATGAAAATCCCGGCAACCGTGGCGCTGGCAGCAACCGTTAGCAGGCGGTCGATGACCAGCTTAAGGGTGGGATGATTCAGCGCCAGAGCATCTGCTGGATTGGCCACGAAGAACTCCCCCGCCAAGAGCCGGGGCAGCCCAACGGCAAAATCACGCTCTTTGACCAGGAATATTACGGCAAAACAGCCTTCAATGGTGAGCCAAAGCCAGATAAAGCGCTGCTGATAGCGGCTTATTTGCACGATCACCAGCGGAGTCAGCCAGATAAGCCAGTAATAGGGGGTGAAGACGAAGGCGAACAACATTCCCACCACCAGCGTGCCAACGTCCCAGACATGCTGCGGCCGGCAAGGCTGGCTACGGACGGCTAGATAGAGCAGCAAGAGGCAGTATCCGCCAAAAAACAGCGATACACGCTGGCCAAACAGATCGACCTGCTGGAAAACCTGCACGCCCTCGGGGTTTAGCAAGACGCCCTGAATAAAGGCCGGGGTGTCCAGGAAAGGGATGGCTGCCACGATGAATGGCATCACGCCAATCCCTATCAAGCCCAGCCGCTGGCCCCAGCGTGGAGTGATGAGCAGCCCCAGCGGGATGATCAGGAACAGCGGAAAGGTTTTAAAGGTCGCCCCCAGCCCCAACACCAGCATTGCCGCAGCGGCGCGCCGTCGCCAGGGCTGCCGGGCCTGTTGCCGCTGGACGGCTTGGTAGGCGAGATAGAGCCCAGCAACCATAAACGCCGTCGGATAAAAATCGTTCTGGCCCATCATCACCATATACAACACTGTCGCCGACCATGTCCAGAGCGCCCACATCAGCAGGCCGCGCTGCTTACCGCCAACCTGCGCCAGGATCATTCCAATCACCAGATCGAAGGGCAGCGAGAGCAGCTTGAAGAGAAAGGCCAGCCGGGCTGGCTGGGCGACAATCCAGGGCCATGGCCAGTTGGCCATGTCAAGCAGGCCAACGCTATTAAAGACTTTGGCCCAAAAGGCGGTAAAGGCATAAAAGCCATAGGGATAGGGCGCCCAGACTGGCACGCGCAGCACACCATCGCCATACGTCTGATGAATATACTCATACACATTCCAGTGCCCCTGGCTGATAAAATGGGCATGCCACGGCATAAACAACGTATCGTGATGTCCCGTGGTCGGCATCAGGACCAAGCGCAGCAGGTAGCCGGCAGCGATCAGGAGAAACCAGGAGTGTTGTTTTCGCCACGCGGATAGTGATCTCAGGTGTTTCCGTACTATAGCCATGCCTTCCCTCATCTGCTGGCCATCGGCCCTGGCTCCGCCCAGGGTGAGGCTAGGATTATTGCGAGTATTGATTGGGGTCGCACTACTCTGATAGACGCTTGATGCGGTCAAAACATTACATAGCGGCGTTCCAGACCATAAAAACCCCTCTGACGTTGCTCGTCAGAGGGGTGTGGGCGGAGAAAAGAGTATAATATCGCAGGCCTTGATTCCCACGTTCATCGTTCAGCACATGCTGAAATGTGCTGATGAGCGTTCCAGATTATTGGAGATAGCCATGACAAACAGCTCACCTGATCGCGATGACCCCGCCTTCGCCCAGCCGGCCAGAAGCGGCGCCACCAGGATGGCCGATATTCCGGCCGCCATCCTCGCGCAGCTCAACGCCGGCCAGCTGCCGACCGCGACCCTGGCCGAGGGACTGGCGATCGATATGCTCGCGCTGGTGCAGGCGGCGGTCCCCGAGGTCGCCGAGCTGGCCGCTGAGCGGCTGGCTGGCGATCTGGGGATTGTGCAGCGGATGAGCGTGGTCGGCACGCTGCTGGCCGAGGAGCTTGGCCTGTATGGTCTGCGGCACTTGAAGAAGCACCCCGCCGACACCGTGCGCGGCTGGGCGGCCTATATGGTCGCCGGGCTGCCTGGGCGCCCGCTGGACGAGCGGCTGGAGCTGATCCGCCCGCTCGCCGACGATCCGCACTTTGCGGTGCGCGAGTGGGCCTGGCTGGCCCTGCGCCCGCACCTCGCCAGCGATCTGCCGGCCGCCCTGGAGCTGCTGCAGCCCTGGACCGGCGCCGACTCGGCCAATCTGCGGCGCTTTGCGGTGGAGAGCACGCGGCCGCGTGGGGTCTGGTGCGCCCACATCGCCGCGCTCAAGCACGATCCGGCGGCCGGGCTGGCGCTGCTTGAGCCGCTGCGGGCCGACGACCAGCGCTATGTTCAGCTCTCGGTGGCCAACTGGCTCAACGACGCCAGCAAATCGCAGCCGGAGTGGGTTCGGGCGCTCTGTGAGCGCTGGGCGGTCGAGTCGCCCGCGCCAGCGACCGTCTGGATTATCAACCACGCCACGCGGACACTGCGCAAGGCGGCGGCTGCCGCCCGCTGATCCGCTGCCAACAGCCGCCTCGCTGCTCCCGGTGCGAGCCAGGGCATATTGTTCTGGCGCGGATCATGCAGCGACTCGCCAGCTGCGGGGAACAACTTCCCGCGTCCGGACGTTCTGCCCATGACTGCGCCCAGCCCGAATCCATGGCACCTGCGGGCGCGTCGGGAAGATTCGCCCTTTGCTGAAAGGAGTGTCCATGCGCCCATGGCTATTGCTGGCAAGTCTGCTCACCCTGCTGTCCCTGGCCCCGTCCGCCCGCCCGGCATCCGCCCACGAGCTGTGTTTCGCCGGCAAGACCGAGTATTGCCTGGCCGATCCGTTCTCCGACTACTGGGAGGCCAACGGCGGTCTGGCGGTGTTTGGCTATCCGATCTCGGCCGCCGCCGAGGCGGTGAACCCGGATACCGGCGCGCTCCATCTCAGCCAGTGGCTGGAGCGCCAGCGCTTCGAGGATCACCCTGCGAACGCTGGCACGCCCTACCGTGTGCTGTTGGGCTTGATCGGCAAAGAGCGCCTGGCCCAGCTTGGCCGCGACTGGGCGGCTGAGCCACGCGAGGTCTCGCAGCCCGGCTGCCGGTGGTTTGCGCAGACCGGCCGCAACGTCTGCAACCAGCAGCCGGCGCCCTGCCGGCCGGGGGCGAACGGCGACGAAGTGTGCACCGCCGGCGTTGGCTTCCTCAATACCTGGGAATCCAACGGCCTCAAGATCCCAGGGCTGGACGCCTACGCCCGCTCCTTGCAGCTGTTCGGCCTGCCGCTGACCAGCGCCCGCCTGGAGACCAACAGCTCGGGCGACACCGTGATTACCCAATGGTTCGAGCGCGCTCGCTTCGAGTGGCACCCCGACAACCCCGGTCAGCTCAAGGTCCTGCTTGGCCGGCTGGGCAGCGAGATCAGCGCGGCGCCCGCCAGCGATCTGCTCCAGGCCCGCGAGCGCTGGGCCAGCCATGGATCGCGCTCGTATGACTTCGAGCTGTCAATAAATTGTTTCTGTCCGCCAGAGTACACCGAGCCGGTGATCGTGGCGGTGCGCGCTGGCGTGCCGGTTGCGGTCACCAGCGCCGCCAGCGGCCGGCCGGTCGATCCGGACCGCCGCTCCTGGTATGAGCGCGTTGATACCGTCGATGAGCTGTTCGCCCTGATCGAGGACGCCATCGCCCGCGACGCCGCCAGGCTGGCGGTGAGCTACGATCAGACGCACGGCTATCCGACAGAGATCTCCATCGACTACGACTTCCGGATTGCCGACGAGGAGCTGGGCCTCCAGGTCGGGGCGCTGCGGCTGGTTCCCTAGCCCTTGGCGGGGTTGATCGCGACCGGCCCTAAACATGGCGTATACTGCACGATCGAACAGTTTTATCACTGAGGTTGATGTGGACACTAAGATTATTTACTCGATGATGCGGGTCAACAAAATTCATCCGCCGAACAAGCAAGTCCTTAAAGACGTCTCGATCTCGTACTACTACGGGGCGAAGATCGGCGTGCTGGGCCTGAACGGCTCGGGAAAATCCAGCCTGCTGCGGATTCTGGCGGGCGTCGATCAGGACTACCAGGGCGAGACGATGCTGGTTCCCGGCTACACGATCGGCTATCTGGAGCAGGAGCCGCAGCTCGATGAGAGCAAGACCGTGCGCGAGATCGTCGAGGAGGGCGTGCACGAGGTTGTCAGCGTCCTGCGCGAGTACGATGAGATCAACGCCAAGTTTGGCGAGACCCTGAGCGACGACGAGATGGATGCGCTCATCCAGCGCCAGGGCGAGGTGCAGGAGAAGCTCGACCAGCTCAACGCCTGGGATCTCGATAGCCGCCTGGAGCTGGCGATGGACGCGCTGCGCTGCCCGCCGGCCGAGGCCTCGGTGGCGGTGCTGTCCGGCGGCGAGCGCCGGCGCGTGGCCCTGTGCCGGCTGCTGCTCCAGGAGCCAAGCATTCTGCTGCTCGACGAGCCGACCAACCACCTCGATGCCGAGTCGGTCGCCTGGCTGGAGCGCCACCTCCAGGACTACGCCGGCACGGTGATCGCGGTCACCCACGACCGCCACTTCCTCAACAACGTCGCCGGCTGGATTCTTGAGCTTGATCGCGGCCAGGGGATTCCCTGGAAGGGCAACTACTCATCGTGGCTGGAGCAGAAGCAGGCCCGGCTGGCCCAGGAAGAAAAATCCGAGTCGCAGCGCCAGAAAACCCTCCAGCGCGAGCTCGACTGGATCAACATGGCCCCCAAGGCCCGCCAGACCAAGAGCAAAGCGCGCATCAGCGCCTACGAGAGTCTGCTCAGCCAGAACGTCGAAAAGGCCAGCGGCGAGCTGGAGCTGTTCATCCCGCCTGGCCCGCGCCTGGGCGATATCGTGATTCGGGCCAAAAATGTGGCCAAGTCGTACGGGGACCGCCTGCTGTATGAGAATCTGTCGTTTGAGCTGCCGCCGGGCGGGATCGTCGGGATTATCGGGCCGAACGGCGCCGGTAAAACCACCCTGTTTCGCATGATCACCGACCAGGATCAGCCCGACGATGGCGAGTTCGAGGTCGGCAGCACCGTCAAGCTCGGCTACGTCGACCAGAGCCGCGCCACGCTCGATGCCGAAAAAACCGTCTGGGAGGAGATCTCCGAGGGCGCCGAGCAGATTCCGCTGGGCACCCGCACAATCCCGTCGCGGGCCTATGTCTCGCGCTTCAACTTCTCCGGCTCGGACAAGCAGAAGAAAGTCGGCAATCTCTCCGGCGGCGAGCGCAATCGGGTCCATCTGGCCAAAGTGCTCAAGTCGGGCGCCAACGTGATCCTGCTCGACGAGCCAACCAACGACCTCGATGTCCACACGCTGCGGGCGCTGGAGGAGGCGCTGGAGAACTTCGGCGGCTGCGCGGTGGTGATCTCCCACGATCGCTGGTTCCTCGACCGGGTCGCCACCCACATCATGGCCTTCGAAGGCGATAGCCAGGTGGTCTGGTATCCCGGCAACTACAGCGAGTACGAGGCCGATCGGCGCAAGCGGCTGGGTGCCGCCGCCGACCACCCGCACCGCATCTCGTACCGCAAGCTGCGCCGCGGCTAGC
>JACCRK010000012.1 GCA_013813565.1 Herpetosiphonaceae bacterium | reverse complement strand
GTCAAACACTACAAGCGCCGCAAACGCTGGATCGGCTGATCGCGGCAACTCAAGGCCAGCGCAGGCGGCGCTTTCTCCCCAGGAAGCGCCGCTTTTCTATATCCGCTCCCGCCGGTAGCTTGAACCTGAACTGCCGAAGGGATAGGAGCTATAATGGAGCCGAAACGGAGCGCAGAGGATGTTCCACGCTCCGCTCAAGTATAGGGAGGCAAACACGATGGGAGCCTATTTTTCAGCGATTACCGCAGAACAAGCCGCACTCATTCGGAACGCACCGCTCTTTTTTGTGGCGACCGCCGACCCGCAGCTGGCGCATGACCCACACAGCGCGGGCGCCCTCAACATGTCACCGAAAGGCGGTATCCCACTGCATATTCTCAGCCCGCAGCGGATCGCCTATCTCGACTACAAGGGCAGCGGCAATGAGACCGCCCGCCATCTTGCGGCTGGTGGGCCGATGGTCGTGATGGTCTGTTCCTTTGAGGCGGAGCAGGCCGCCATTGTGCGGCTATATGGCACCGGCCGGTTGGTCGATCTGGCCGATGCGCCCGGCATCGTGGGCGCACACGAAGCCCACGATCACCCATTACCGCTGCGGCAGGTGATTGAGCTGGACATCCACACGACGATGACCAGCTGCGGATATGGGGTTCCAGTTATGACATTGCTCGCTGAGCGGCAGCGTAGCCAGCGGGGCCGACGCTATAAAACGTATCCACCACCAGCTTCACACTAAAACACCCAGCGCCACCAGAATTCCCTGGTGGCGCTGAACTTTAGAACACCATAAAACCCACTCGCTACCAGCTACTCGCTGCTAGCTACTGACGCTCCGAGTCCGCCAGGATCTCAATATCTTCCTCCTGGTCGATCAGCAGGTCGTTGATCGAGGCTGGCCGCTCCCGCTCGGTCACCTGATCGCCGTCGACGATCACTGGCAGCTCGGTGGCCTCTTCGCGCAGCGCCGCATCCAGCACCTGCCCGACGTTCTCCACAAAGACAAACTGTACCCCGTGGATCAGGTCTTCCGGCAGATCGTCCAGGTCGAAGCGGTTGCGCTCCGGGACGATGATTGTGCGGATGCCGGCCCGGTGCGCCGCCAGCACCTTCTCTTTCAGGCCGCCGATCGGCAGCACCTTGCCACGCAGCGTCACCTCGCCGGTCATCGCCAGGTCGTCGCGAACCGGGCGGCCGCTCAGCAGCGACACCAGCGCCGTGACCATCGCAATGCCCGCCGAGGGTCCATCCTTCGGCTGGGCGCCCGCCGGAACGTGCATGTGGATGTCGTACTGGGTGTAGAAGTTCGGGTCGATGCCGTAGCGCTCGCCCTCGGCCCGCACCCAGCTCAGCGCCGCCCGCGCCGACTCTTTCATCACATCGCCCAGCTGGCCGGTCAGCATAAAGCCGCGCCCGCCGCGCATCTTAGTAGCCTCGATGAAGATAATATCGCCGCCAACCGGGGTCCAGACCAGCCCGGTCACCACGCCCGGCCTGTCCGTGCGCTCGCTCAGCTCGGCGTAGAAGCGCCGCCGCCCCAGAAAGTCGCGGGCCAGCTCGGCGTCAATGCTGACCGGCCCGGCGGTGCCGCTCGCCTCGGCCTGGGCGATCCGGCGGGCCGCCTTGCGCACCAGCGTGCCGATCTGCTGCTCCAGCGTGCGCACGCCGGCCTCGCGGGTGTACTCCTCGATCGCGATCAGCAGCGCCTCATCGGTCAGGGCGATCTCCTCGGGGCGCAGGCTGTGGCGCTCGATCTGCTCGGGCACCAGGTAGCGCCGGGCGATCTCCAGCTTCTCGCGGACGGTGTACCCCGCCAGCTGAATGATCTCCAGCCGGTCGCGCAGCGGCGCCGGGATGGTCTGGAGGGTGTTGGCGGTGGCGATAAACATCACCGACGACAGGTCCCAGCCGACATCGAGGTAGTGGTCGCGGAATGTGTTGTTTTGCTCGGGGTCGAGCACCTCCAGCATGGCCGAGGTCGGGTCGCCGCGATAGTCCGCGCCGAGCTTGTCGATCTCGTCGAGCATAAAGACCGGGTTGTTCACGCCAACCCGGCGGATGGCCTGGATGAGCGAGCCGGGCATGGCGCCAATGTAGGTCCGGCGATGGCCGCGGATCTCGGCCTCGTCGCGCACGCCGCCGAGCGAGATCCGAATAAACTCGCGGTTCATCGCCCGGGCGATCGAGCGGCCCAGGCTGGTTTTGCCGACGCCAGGCGGGCCAACGAAGCACAGGATCGCGCCGCGCCCGGCATCCTGCTCCGGCGAGCGCTGGCGGCGCAGCTCGCGCACCGCCAGAAAGTCCAGAATGCGCTCCTTGATCTCGCCGAGGGCATAGTGGTCGGCGTCGAGGATTTTGGCGGCCTCGGTGATATCAATGTGGTCGTCGCTGCGCTTCTGCCAGGGCAGATCGATCAGCGTCTCCAGGTAGGTGCGGATCACGCCATACTCGGCGGCGGAGGGCGGCATCTGGCGCAGGCGCTCCAGCTCGCGGGTGGCCTGGGCTTTGGCCTCGGCGTGCATCCCGGCGGCCTCGATCGCCGTGGCCAGGCGGTCGGCCTCGACATCCTGCTCGTTCTCCTCGCCCAGCTCCTTGCGGATGGCCTTGAGCTGCTCGCGCAGCACATAGTCGCGCTGGGTCTTGCCCATCTCGGTCTGCACCTGCGACTGGATCTGCTGGCCGATCTCCAGTACGCTCAGCTCGCGGGAGAGCACCTCGTTGAGCTTGCGCAGCTTAGTCTCCACGTCCGGCTCGGCGATCACATTCTGGCGATCGGCGATGCTCATGCGCACATACGACGCCACCAGATAGGCCAGGCGGCGCGGGTCATCCTCGTTGACCACGGCCGCCAGCAGCTCCTCGGGGAACTGCGGGATCAGCGGGGCGATCCGGGTGGTCAGCGCCACGATCGAGCGCATCAGGGCCTCGGTCTCCACCGAGTCGCCCGCAGCGACCACATCGGGGACAATCCGAATGCGGGCGCGATAGTAGGGCTCGGTCTGAATAATCTCCTCGATCTCGATCCGCTCCAGCCCCTGGACCGCCACCCGCAAGGTGCCGTCGGGCAGCTTCATCAGCTTGTGGACGATCGCGGCGGTGCCAATGTGATAAAAGTCAGCGGGGGTGACTGGCGATGGGCGCTCATCTTCATTTTTAATTGTCATCAGGCCAACCACCCGCTCGCCGACCATCGAGTCATCGATCAGATGGATCGACTCCGGCTGGCCCACCGCCAGCGGAATCACCGTCATCGGGTAGACGATGGTGTTAAACAGTGGCAAAATCGCCATCTCCGTGGGAATCGGCGGCGTGATTGGATTGGTGGTTTCGTTAATCTCTGACATATATGCTCCCAACAAGCATCAATGCACAGCCGATTGTTCGCTGCATTGATGCTTGAACACTGTTTATTGGGGTGTGAGCGTTGACTCGTCGACCTGAATCGTGATGCGGCGTGGCTCGCGTGGCTGGGCCGGGCGCTTGGGCAGGGTGATGTAGAGGATACCATCATCATAGCGGGCGGTGATCGCGTCTTCATCCAGCGGGGCCGCCAGCGAGAACTCAAGCTGAAACGGCCCATAGTTGATGCCCAGCTCATGGACACACTCGACATCGTTGTCGCGCTGCTCGGCGCGCTGGCCGCTGACGACCAGCTGGCCCTCATCGACCGTCACCTCGATCTCCGCCTCGCGCATGCCGGCCAGCTCAATCTTGATCAGGTAGGCGTCGGCGTGCTCGTGGACATCGGCGTTCGGTCGCCACAGGCTCGTCCCGCTGACCGCCGGGCGCGGGCGACTCCAGCTGGTCAGCCAGTCGCGCTCCAGCTCCCGTTGCAGTGCGCCCAGCCGATTGCGCGACACCCGCCGCAGGATAATAAAGTTTGGCATACGATAGCTCCTCATTGACTATGCCCCATCACACTGTTAACGATCATACCACGCTTGTTTTTAAGCGAAAGAGCCTTTCTATAGGCAGAACGTTAATCTTGTCCGCCATGCTCGCGCTCGCCAAAAAACACGAAAGGCCGGGCCCAGCCGCCCCTCCGCCGAAACCGTCGCCATTTCAACCCATTCCTGCCGTATAATAAAAGCACCGTAAAAAACAATCCAGCTTTTGGAGGATACCAACCCTATGACGTGGCAGATTGATCTCCAACCTAGTGACACCCTGATTCGCTCCTGCCTGATCCAGAATCGGGTGGCATCAGCCTACGCGCTCGGCGATCTGCAGCCGCCCCTGCGCGAGCGCTCCAGCTTTACCTATGCCCACAACGGCGCTGAGTGGGCGATCGTGCTGATCTATCGCACTACCACGTTCAAGGCGCTGATCCCCTTTGGCGCACCGGCCGGGGTGGCCGCGCTGCTTGAGGCCGATCCGCAGCTGCCACGCGCCTGTATCATCTCCAATGGCACCGCCGAGGTCCGCCCGGCGCTGGAGCGCTGGTTCAAGCTCGGCCCCGAAGAAAAAATGTACCGCCTGGTGATGACCAGCGAGCATTTCCACTCGTTTCAGGGCGAGATCGCCTGTGAAGATCTAGGGATGCAGGATATTGGCGAGATGTCGGCCTTCTATACGATGAACGATGTGCCAACCTTCAGCCCCGACCAGGTGCAGAATGGCTTCTACTGTGGGCTTCGCCGCCACGGGGTGCTGGTCGCCGTCGGCGGGACCCACTTTATCAACTATGAGGACCGGATCGCCGCGATTGGCAATGTCTATACCGATACGATCCTGCGGGGCAACGGTTATGCGCGGGCGATTATCAGCACGCTCATCCAGCGCCTGTTTGAGAAGGGCTGCCGCGAAGTGGTGTTAGACGTGGCCATCAACGACTTCAGCGCGCTCCAGCGCTACGAGCCGCTCGGCTTCACCACCCAGGTGCACTTCTGGGAGGCCAAGGCCCGCCTGAAGTAGCCGCAGCGCCAGAATCCAAAAAGCCCACAGTCCCGACCAAGCAGGTCAAGACTGTGGGCTTTTCTTCGTGATCTTCGTGTCCTTCGTGGACGAACCCCTAAACCGGCAGATTCCACTCACACGGGTGCGAGATCGACAGCAGCGCAAAGCCATGTTTCGCCACAATCGGGCGGCTCATTGGGCTGGCGTCGATGGTCAGATAGCGGTAGCCACGGGCGACGGCCTCCTGCGCCCGCACCGCCAGCATCGCGGTGTAGATGCCGCGGCCGCGATACTCGGCCAGGGTTGAGCCGCCCCACAGGCTGGCGAAGGGCGTGTTTTCGGGGAAGTTGATCCAGGCCGAGCAGACCGGGCGATCGTCAACATATGCCACGTAGACGCTGGCATAGTCCGGCTGGTCGCGCAGCTGGGTCGCCAGGGTGCGAAACCAGCTGCCGACATCGTGC
>JACCRK010000010.1 GCA_013813565.1 Herpetosiphonaceae bacterium | reverse complement strand
TTTCTATTCCAGCGCCGCGTTCAGCAGCACGTGGTGGCCGTGATCCTCCCAGACGCCATTGATCTTGAGGTAGCGCGGCGAGGATGTAGGCTAATCTATATCATGGTTGTCACATATGTGCTAGGGGTGTGGCTGATGCCACTATCTTCATATTGAGGCTTTTCGGAAACCATAAAGGCGTGGTTCAACAGCATTCTTGGGGCTCCATGGGCGTGTAAAAAACGCATGCGTGCGGCCGACCATGATCCGTATGTAATGACCAGGCTGAGTCTGCGGTTGCTCACAGGCCTATTTGATCAGGAATTCATAATCGCCGTACACCAATCCTTCAGAGCATGGAAATTCCATGGGGTTTTGGCACTTAGTCGGAATTGGATGCTGCAGCTTGTTCGTAATCCCAACCATCGTTCGGCCGCGTTGCTGGGGTTTGAAGACCCAACCATCGAGTGGATAGACCTGGAAATTAGCTTCATGAACTATCTCGCGGGTTCCAAGCTGTTCAAGGAAATAGGATGGATCGACCTGAAGGAACCAGCCGCGTGGATCCGTCTGCGGCGGGGGATTGCGAAACACGACGGTTTGAGTCAGCGCTAGTTCCAACTCTGGGCGAGCTTCATGGCGTGAGAGATCGATGATCATCTGGTTGTCAACAATAGGAGGGCTGTAAACAGGATGGCCAGGGATTGGCTTGCCCATCTCGTAGCTTGTCGTCTCAAGGCGCGGTGATGATTCCCCCAGTGTCTGTGCTGACGGTTCCTCCGAGCGCCCACATCCCAGAATGACGAACATAAGGATGATGACGGCAAAGAAACGGTTGGAGGTGAATCGATTCATGCAGATCTCCTTGTGTCTCGTCGGCACCTGGTAGCACTGTCCATCCATGAGGATAGCATAGCATGGAGTCATTCCAAGCGAAGACGCGAGATGCGGTAAATGCCGCGATGCCGACTGACCAGAGTTAGTCCTATGATGTGTAGAGACGCTATTTCTATTCCAGCGCCGCGTTCAGCAGCACGTGGTGGCCGTGATCCTCCCAGACGCCATTGATCTTGAGGTAGCGCGGCGAGAGGCCCTCGTAGCTGAAGCCCAGCTTCTCGACCACCCGGATCGAGCGGACGTTGCGCGGGATAATGTTGGCCTCGATCCGGTGGAGCTGCAGCCGCTCAAAGGCAACCTGGATCGTGGCCCGCAGCGCCTCGGTCATCAGGCCGCGGTTAATCACGCCGCCATCGATCTCGTAGCCGAGGTGGCAGGAGAGAAACGCGCCCCGAACGATGTTGGACAGCGAGACGAAGCCAAGCGTGGTGCGTAGCTGCGCGTCGCTGCGATCGAACAGCCACAGCCGCAGCGAGTGTCCGCGCCCGCTGGCGGCCAACTCCGCCTCAAGCCGCTGGCGCTGGGCGGCGAGGGTCAGAAAATCCTCGTCCGGCGCTGGCGACCACGGGTGGCGAAACGCGGCGTTGCGGGTGAAGTAGTCCAGCACAATCGGCGCGAACGAGCCATCCAGCACCTTGAGCAGCAGCCGCTCGGTGGCGATCTCCAGCGTTTGCAGGTTGAACATTGGTGCTCTCCTATTGCTGTCAGCTAGCGGCTAGCAGCGCATTGGAAAGGGCTACCTGATCACTAGCTGCTAGCTGCTAGTTACTGTCTACTGCGGCACATGCTGCACCTGATAGGCGGCGCTGAAGAAGCCGCGGTAGCCCAGCAGGGCGGTCGCCAGGGCGCTGAACGCCGCCGCGCCGAGCAGCATATACAGCACAATAATCTGGGTCTGCACGGCGGCCAGCGGCGTGGCGCCGCCGAGAATCATCCCGGTCATCGTGCCGGGCAGCTGAATGATCCCGACGATCTTGGTGCTGTCGATCACCGGCAGCAGGCCGCTCTTCAGCACCCGCCGCAGCTGGCCCGCCACCGACTGGCGCGGGGTCGCCCCGAGCGCCAGGGCCGCCTCGATCTGGGTGCGGGTGGTTTTGATCTCATCGCGCAGCCGGGCCAGCACCAGCCCGCAGGTCGTCATGGCGTTGCCGATCACCATGCCGCCGATCGGGATGATCAGGCGGGCCTCGAAGCGAAACACCCGCAGCCCCACCAGCAGCCCCAGCGTGACCAGCGTCCCCGCCGCGATCGCCACCCCGGCCACCAGCCGGGCGTTCGGCACGCCTGCGCCGCGCTGCCCGGCAGTGTACCCGGCGATCGTCGTCATCACCATCAGGATCAGCACGATAAACAGCGGGTTGGTGGTGTCAAAGACGGCCTCCAGGATATAGCCGATCGCGATCAGTTGCACGAATGAGCGCACCGTGGCGACGCCAATATCCCGCTCCAGATCGACCTTCTGCCACCAGGCGATTCCGGCGGCGACGATGACCAGCACCAGCGCCGCCAGCACCCGTGGCAGCGCGTCAAGTCCGCTAAGGATTGGCATGGGGGCCTCCTGGCTGCACTGGCAGCTGCGAAACATCTTCGCCCAGGGCAAAGCGCTGCACGAGATCGTGGTGGGTGTCGTCGAGAAGATGGCCGGTGTCGCCCCAGTCGGCCACGATGCCGTTGACCAGCAGCAGCGTCCTGTCGCTGACCCGGCGGGCCTGCGCGACATTGTGGGTTACCCAGACAAACGTCAGCCCCAGGCGGTCGCGCAGGTCGCGCACCAGCTGCTCGATCATCAGGGTTGCGGCCGGGTCGAGGGCCGAGGTCGGCTCGTCGAGCAGCAGCACGCTGGGCTGGTTGGCCAGCGCCCGGGCGAACGCCACCCGCTGGGCCTGCCCGCCCGACACCAGGCCGATGTTGCGCTCCAGCAGCTCGGCGGGCAGGCCAACCTGGGCCAGCAGCGCCACACACTCGGCATCACTCAGGCGCTGCTTGAGCAGGGCCGGGCCATAGCGCACATTGTCGGCGACCGTGCCATCAAACAGCGCCGCGCTTTGAAACACCATGCCCACCGCGCGGCGCAGCTCCACCACCGGGATCGTGGTGATATCGCGCTCCTTGAGCCAGACGGTGCCCGGCGCCGGCTCGTTCAGGCGATTGAGCGTGCGCAGCAGGGTCGACTTGCCGCTGCCGCTCGGCCCCATCAGGGTGACAATCGCCTTGGGGGCAACCTGAAACGAGATATCCTTGAGCAAAGTCGTGCCATCGACAGTCGTGTAGGTCAGATGCCGCACATCGAGCATAGCCAGCCTTTCCGCCAAATTTCTGGTACATTTTGATGATAGCAGAGATTCTGGAGGCTCCAATGAATCGCAAATTGATGATCAGCATCGTGCTGGGCGGCGTTCTGATCGGCTGCGCCGACACCGCCCAGGTTAGTCCGACCAGCCAGCCAGGCGCCACCGCTGCGCCAGCCACCGCTGTGGCCCAGACCAGCCCGCCGACCGTGGTCGCTGAGGCCCCGGCGCCGGCCGCAACCCCAGCGCCGACCGCAATCCGTGCCCCTACACCGATCCCAACGCCCGCCCCACCAACCGTCACCCCCGACCAGTGGGCCGAGTACGCGCCGTTCACCATCGAGGGCCTGCGCCAGCGCTCGTATGGCGAGGGCGAGATCGCCATTCTGGAGGTGCTGGAGGAGACCGCCAACTTCACCCGCTACCTGGTCGAGTATCCCAGCGACGGCCTGCGGATCACCGCGATGCTCAATCAGCCCCGTGGCGACGGGCCGTTTCCGGTGGTGATCCTGAACCACGGCTACTATCCGCTTGATGTGTACCAGACCGGCAATGGCAGCAAGCTGGCCGCCGACTACCTGGCCGATCGCGGTTTTCTGGCGCTGGCGCCCGACCTGCGCTCCCACGCCGGCTCCGACGACGCGCCCAACCAGTTTCGCGCCGGGCATGTGATCGATGTGCTGAACCTGATTCCGCTGGCCCAGCGGCTGCCGACCGCCCAGCCCGGCAAGGTCGGCATGTGGGGCCACAGCAACGGCGGCGCGATCACCGCCAAGGCGATGGTGGTCAGCGATCAGCTGGCGGCGGCGGTGATCTACGCCCCGGCCTCGTCGAATATCGAGGAGGATTACTGGTTCCGTGTCGAGCGCTCGGCCAGCCGCGGGCAGCAGATCGATCCGATCGACTGGCCGGTCGCTCCCGCCGAGGCCCCCGATCTCTACCAGCGCCTATCGCCGTTGCCGTATCTTAATTATGTCAATTCACCCGTGCTGATCCACTACGGCACCGCCGATGAAATCGTGCCCCTGAAGTGGCCCGACGATCTGCGGGCCGGGCTGGTAGAGGCGGGCAAGGTGGTGCGAATGGAGCTATACGAGGGCCAGCCGCACTCGTTCCAGGGCGAGGCCAACCAGCGCTACCTGGTCGATACCGCCGCATTTTTTGCCGAGCATGTGCGCCGGTAGATAATTATGTCAAACCAAAAGCGCCGCGATCGTTGCTGATCGTGGCGCTTTGCCCTGATAGCTGTCTATTCCGGCCCTAAAGGCAATGGCGTTGCGATAAGGATTTCAAACCAACTCTTGGGTCCCTGGCGCTTCCTGCCGTAAGGCCACGCTGTCTAGCGCTGCGTTATGGGAAGATAGATGGCCATGCGCGGGCTGGCCACGACACTATCGCCGGCGATAGTGGTGACATTGCCGACGCCATCGACCACCTGGACCAGATACTCGGCGACGCTGCCAACGGGGAGATATCCAGTGGCAGTCTCCAGGACCGCGTTGTACGGCAGCTCGGTGCGGCTCCAGGTGGTCTGGCTGGCGGCGCGGTGCAGCACCAAAACGCGCTGGATGCCGCTGCTGATGTCGCTGGCTTTGACCTCAATCGTTACCGGACCGTTGCCCCAGGTTGCTATCTGCCAGATCGTCGGTGCGACAAAATCGGTGGTGTCAAATGGCGCGTAGTACACATCGAACGCCATTGCGCTGTACAGGCGCTCCACCCCGGTGCCGCTGGCACCCACGCTGTGGAACTGAGCCGGCACCACCACCAGCCGCTCGCTCATGGTCCCATCAAGCTGGAGCAGGCGGTTGATCACCGCCGGTCGGGCCGGGTAGGTAAACGGGTTGGCGTAGGCCGGCTCACTGTCCAGATAGAGATCGTCGGTCAGCACCTGGGCCACGACCGGATCGAAGCCCTGCATGGTACTGAGCGTGCCACCGACCAGCACAGCGCCATGGGCCAGCAGGTCGGGCTGGGCGATGGCGCGGCTGGTGAACGGCTGGAGCGGCCGGCCGGCTGCGGTCTGCACGCCGGCCTGGCCATCGCCGGTGATCTGGTAGTAGGTGCCGCGGCTATCGAGGCTGGCCTGGTAGGTAAAATCAAGCTCCAGGGTGGCGCTGATGGATGGGCGGCTGGCCAGCCCATCCAGGGCCGAGCGCTGGAGCGCTATGGCTGGCGGACCATCGGGCGAGACGGTGGTTGTCTGCGGCATCGTGATCCGCAGCATGGGCAGGCCGTAGAGGGTGCTGATCGCCAGCACCTTCTCATCGTAGTTGCTGAACGAGGCGGCGCCAGCGCCGGTGTAGTAGCGCCGCTTGGCCTGAGCCAGGGCGTTGCCCACGGTCTGTGGAACGCCGTTCCGCCAGTAGCCCAGCAGGCCGCTGAACTCGACCATCAGCCGCTCCGAGTAGCCGATCTCCTCGGAGTCGCCGTAGCCGTAGCCGGTGTTGCCGATGTAGGTCGCGCCCTGGCGCACAAAGGCCTGGCTCCAGTCGATATCGAGATCCGTGCCGGCGGCGGCGCCATCGGGCACGTTCAGCCCGGAGTGGCAGCCGACAGAGAACAGCAGCGCCCCGATGTAGTTGGTGCTGGACAGCACCTCGGTGGCCTGCACCGTGGCGGCGGGGTCGGCCGGCAGCAGGCGGTGGTGCTGGAAGTGGCCGTTGATCGAGATCAGATCCGGCGCGTTGGCGAGAAAGGTCTGCTGGCGGAAATCGGCCGCCGTCCAGTCGTTATTGATCAGGCTGCTGTCAATGGCGTTGATGCCCTGGAGATCAAGCGACTGGCTGATAGCCGCCGCCTGATCCAGCAGAAAATCATAGCCGGTCACCAGCGCGTTGGCCGGCTGGATTGTGGGCTGGGCCTGATAGGCAGCGATGGCGGCCACAATCTCGGCGGGCGACTCAATCAGGCGGCCACTGGCGAGCTGGGGCAGATACAGCTCGCGGCCCTGGAACGGCAGCGGCAGCAGGCCGGCGTAGTAGTCGTCGGAGAGAAAGTAGCGCAGGGCCATCGCGCCATCGAGCGTGGCGGCCGTGGTGGCGTAGTGGCGCTCGTTGGCGATCAGGGCCACGTCGCGCAGGCGGCGGAACGGGATCACCCGGTCGTCGCCCACCAGCACCAGGTACTCAAGATTGGGGTAGGCGGGCGCCAGCCGGTACAGCAGCGACTTGATATGCCCGGCCACAAAGTTGGCCGCCATCGGGTTGCCTGGCTGGCTATCCCAGACAGTGTAGGCGCTGGCAATATCCGGGTAGCCGGCCAGATCCACCACCGCACCCGCCACATCGGGCAGCGCCGCCAGCTGATCCAGCTGGCCCAGCAGGTTGGTGGAGGTGATCGTATCGGTGCCAGTGTAGAAGCGGGCCAGGCGCTGGCTATCGACCAGGATGAGGGTCTGGATGCTGGTGTCGGTCAGCGGCGTGGTGAAGGTGACCGGGATCGTGCTGAGAATGGGCACATACGTATCAACCGGCTCGCCCACGCTGATGGTGAGGCTAAACGGCTGCCCCACGGCGGCGGCGCTGCGCATGGAGATAGCGACATAATAGCGCCCGGCCAGCTCGTGGGTGTTGCGCACAATCCTGGTGGTTCCCGTCACCGGCGCCGCCAGGCCGATCAGGTTGCCGATATCGCTGATCTGGCCGATATCGCTGATCTGGCCGATATCGCTGATCTGGCCGATGTCGCTGATCTGGCCGATGTCGCTGATCTGGCCGATGTCGCTGATCTGGCCGATGTCGCTGATCT
>JACCRK010000413.1 GCA_013813565.1 Herpetosiphonaceae bacterium | reverse complement strand
GGCTATAATCGGGCCAACAAAGGCATGGTGCTGGTCAATGGCGATGACTACTACGCTAACTTCGATGCTTATCGGGCGGTGCTCGGCTATGTGCCGCAGGACGATATTTTGCACAGCACGATTTCGGTCGAGCAGGCGCTGCGCTTCACCGCCAAGCTGCGCCTGCCCGCCGACACCGCCGCTTCGGAGGTGGAGGGGCGCATCGCCCGCGTGCTGGATGATGTTGAGATGAGCGCCCATCGCACGAAGCGGATCAACCAGCTCTCCGGCGGGCAGCGCAAGCGGGTCTCGATCAGCTCCGAGCTGCTGGCCGACCCGAGCCTGTTTTTCCTCGATGAGCCAACCTCGGGCCTCGACCCAGGCCTTGAGAAGAAGATGATGTACACGCTGCGTCAGCTGGCTGACTCGGGCCGTACGATTGTGCTGGTCACCCACGCCACCGCCAACATCACCCAGTGCGACCACGTGGTGTTTATGGCCGAGGGCCGCATGGTCTGGTTTGGGCCGCCCGCCGAGGCGCTGCAGTTCTTTAGCGTCACCAGCGGCGACTTCGCCGATATCTACACCAAGCTCGAAGGCCCGGCCGGCGAGACCAACCCGCTGACCAAGGGCGAGCTGAAGCACGAATATACCTTCTGGCGCCAGCACAACCAGCAGGCCAACCAGCCGCCGATGCTGGCCGAACTATGGGAGATTCGCTTTCGCCACTCCGAGGCCTATCGCAAGTATGTCTGGGAGCGGCTGCAAAACGCCCCCCAGGATCCGGCCAGCCACGCGCCCAACACGGTGCAGCCGGCCGTGCCTCAGTCGGCGGCCCCAGGCGCCTACTCCAACCAGATCAGCGGTGTGCTCAATACTGTCACGGCCGGCCGCCCCAAGCCGCCGCCAATCTCGGCGCTGCGCCAGTTCAAGATTCTGACCCAGCGCTATGTCAAGCTGATCGCCGCCGACCGGCGCAATCTGCTGATTCTGCTGCTCCAGGCGCCGATTATTGGCCTGATTCTGCTGCTGGTGGCCAAGGCCGACGCGCTGCAAAACCCGATCTCGGCCAACGGGCGGATGGTGCCCTTTCTGCTGGGCACGGTGGCGGTCTGGTTTGGCATCCTCAACTCGGCCCGCGAGATCACCAAAGAGGCGGCGGTGTATCGCCGCGAGCGGCTGGCCAACCTCAAGATCGGGCCGTATCTGACCTCAAAGGTGGTGGTGCTGGCTGGATTATGCTTTATCCAGAGCGTTGTGCTGATGCTGGTGCTGAGCACCAAGGTGGATTTTCGCCCTGAGCTGACCACGTTCTCGAAGTTCAGTGGCGCCTCGATCTTTGTCACCCGCGAGCCGCCGTTTGGCCTGTGGGGGGCGTTTTTGGTGACCACGTTCCTGACCTCGCTGACCGGGCTGGGGATCGGCCTGCTAATCTCGGCCGCCGTATCGTCGTCGGACAAGGCGATGAGCATCATTCCGTTTGCCCTGATTCCCCAGATTGTGTTTGCCCTGGCACTGCTGCCGCTCCCGGCCGCGCTGGCGCCGCTCTCGTTTTTTACCGGCAGCCGCTGGGCGATGGAGGCGTATGGCTCGATCGCCCAGTTTTTTGAGCCGTTCGACCCGGCCAAATGTAGCAACCCCGGCAATCCGCTCACCTGCGAGCAGTTTCCCACCGTCAGCTACGACCCCTCGAACGCCCACATTTTAGGCACCTGGGCGATCCTGATCGTCTATACCGCGATTTGTCTGGGCATCACCGCCTGGCTCTTGAAGCGCCGCGATGCTGAGGCGTAAATAAGGAGAAGCCGAATGGACTCGCTGGAGACCTTTTTCGCTCCCATTCGTGACCAGATTATCGGCGACCGCCAGACCTTTGACGGGCCATATGGCGAGCGGCGGATTATCTACGCCGACTGGACCGCCAGCGGCCGGCTGTACGCCCCGATTGAGCGGCGCATGCTTGAGACCTTCGGCCCGTTTGTCGCCAACACCCACTCCGAGTCCAACGTCACCGGCGGCACAATGACGCAGGCCTACCACATCGCCCAGAAGCTGATCAAGCAGCACGTCAACGCCGGCCCCGACGATGTGATTATCACCGGCGGCTCGGGCATGACGACGGTGATCAATAAATTTCAGCGGATTCTGGGCCTCAAGGTCGCCGAGCAGCTCCAGGGGTTTTTCACCATTCCCGCCGACCAGCGGCCGGTGGTGTTTGTCACCCATATGGAGCACCACTCCAACCAGACCTCGTGGCTGGAGACGATCGCCGACGTGGAGATTATGGAGCCGGATGATCAGGGGCTGGTCGACTGCGACCACCTGCGCGAGCTGCTGGAGAAATACAAGCAGCGCAAGGTCAAAATTGGCTCGTTCACCGCCTGCTCCAATGTGACGGGCATCGAGACGCCCTACCACACGCTGGCGCGGATTATGCACGAGCACGGCGGGATCTGCATCATCGATTTCGCCGCCTCGGCGCCATATGTGGACATCGATATGCACCCGGCTGATCCGCTGGAGCAGCTCGATGCAATTGTGTTCTCGCCGCACAAGTTTCTCGGCGGCCCCGGCACACCGGGCGTGCTGATCTTCGCCTCGAAGCTCTACACGCTCAAAGTCCCCGATCAGCCTGGCGGCGGCACGGTCGACTGGACCAACCCGTGGCATCAGCACAGCTTTACCACCAACATCGAGGCCCGCGAGGACGGCGGCACGCCGGGGTTTCTCCAGGCGATCAAGGCGGCCCTGGCGATTCAGCTCAAGGACACGATGGGGGTTGAGCGGATTCGGCAGCGCGAGGCGGAGCTAATGCTGCGGCTCTTTGCCGGGCTGCGGGCGATCCCACGGCTGCATATCCTGGCCGACCATATCGAGCAGCGCCTGGGAATTATGTCATTCTATCTCCAGGACGTTCACTACAATCTGCTGGTCAGCGTGCTGAACGACCGCTTCGGCATTCAGGTGCGCGGCGGCTGCTCGTGCGCCGGCACCTACGGCCACTATCTGCTGCACCTTGATGCAAGCGCCTCACGCCGTTTTACCGATGAAGTTGATCATGGCAATCTGTTCACCCGCCCCGGCTGGGTGCGCATGTCGATCCACCCGACCACCACCAACGCGGATGTCGACTATATGCTGGCGGCGGTCAGCGAGACCGCCAGCCAGATCGGACAATGGGAGCAAGAGTATCGCTATATCGCCGCCACGAACGAATATCTGCATATTCGCCCGTCCGGGGCCAGGTTTCAGGGCGTAGAGGATTGGTTTCGGGTAGAGTAAGGAGCCTCGCCATTATTTGACGGTAGGTGCTACAGATGACTATGACGTATCGGCGGAATGGGGTTCGTTATCACATTGAGCGGTATCACTTGAATCAAGCCATCCTTGAGGCCGTCTTGCCGACCTATCCACCTGGGTCGTTTATTGCCTGGGAAGTGCAGGGCGTGCGCCTGCCTGACGGCCGGCGCACCGAGCCTTGTTTTGTGCTGTATGTGCCGATCGGCACCGACACACCGGTGACCACCCGCCAGGCCCAGCGGGTGCCCAAACACAAAAATATTGTTCGCATCGACGATCAGGAGCGCCAGATGCACGGCTATCTGGTGCGGGTACAGTGGCAGGGCAAGGTGCGCAAGGATTGGTTTGCCGATGTTAAGTACGGCGGCCGGCTAGGCGCGCTTGATGCGGCGATTTGCTTCAAGGAGGCCGCCTACAGCGAGCTGGGTAAGCCGCGCACCGACCAGCAGGTTATCGGCAAGGGGCGCACGAACACCGGCCACATCGGCATTACCCGGCGGATCAAGTCGGGCAAAGAGGTGTTCGAGGTGTTTTGGACCGAGGGCAAAAAGCGCCGCAGCGCCTCGTTTGGCATCAAAGAGTACGGCGAGCGCAAGGCCCTGCAGCTGGCGATCGCCGCCCGCCGGCAGGGCGAACACCAGCGGCTCTTCGGCCTGCCCGAAAGCCCGCCGTCCGCCGCCACCCAGCCGCCTAAAGCTTGAGGTTCATGGATCCGTTAGGATTGCTGATAGGAGAGAGTTCTGACTGACCAATTTATGGCGCAATTTACCGCTGAGAACTTGGCGACGCTGCACACGCCGGGGATTGCCGAGCGCTGGACGGCCGTGCAGGAACAGCTGCACCCGCTGCTCGTGGCCCTGGCCGAGCAGATCGCCGGGGCCGCCAGCCGCCGCCTGCCCAACACCTGGCCGATCTATGAGATGAGCTATAAAACTGCTCGTTATGTCAATCGCGGCGCCGGACGTCGCGACCCGATCGACGAATACCATCTGGTGCTGGATCGGCCGCCGCGTGGCGCCGGGCTGTATGTTGGGGTCAGCGGCAGCGAACAGCGCGTGCTGGTGGGCCTACAGCTCTGGCGGGCGCGCAAACGCGAGCTGGCCGCCGTGTGGGACGCCGGCCGCGCCGTCTGGGAGCCGCTGATCACCAGCCTGCCCGATGTGCGCTACGCCCGCAGCGACACGCCGCACGAGGGCATCTGGCTGGACGACTATCTGGCCACCCGCACGGCCAACTATCTCTGGATTGGCTGGAGCTACGCCTGGGATGCGGTAGTCGCCGCCGGATCCGCCTTCAGCACGACGCTAGTCAACCATGTGCTGGAGCTGCTGCCGCTCAACGAGGTGCTGATGGAGGTCGCCGAGGAGCGCAGCGAGCTGCCCGCCACCCACCTCCGTGAGGAGCGCAGCCTGTACACCCCAGCCTTTGCCGGGCCGCCGGTTGAGGCAATCATCGCCGCGATCGCCGCCCGCGGCTACGTCTACCCCGCCGACATCATTCGCTCCTACCACGTGGCGCTCCACACCAAGCCGCTGGTCATCCTGCCTGGCATCTCGGGGACGGGCAAAACTCGCCTGACGCGGCTGTACGCCGATGCGGTCCACTCGATTGCGCCGGGCGCCGATAACTCGTTCTATCTGGCGGTGGCGGTGCAGCCCGACTGGCACAACGCCCGCGATCTGCTGGGCTACTACAACGCCCTGACCGAGCGCTTTCAGCCAACACCGACCCTGCGGATGCTCCTGCGCGCCGCCGCCGACCCGGCCAACCCCTACTTTATCTGTCTCGACGAGATGAACCTGGCCCGGCCCGAGTACTACCTGGCGCCGATCCTGAGCGCGCTGGAGACCGCCGAGCACACGCTTGATCTGGGCGTGCCCGCCGCGACCGTCGCGACCGCCACCGGCGAGACCCTGCGCAACCCGATTCGCCTGCCGCTCAACCTGCACTTCATCGGCACCGTCAACGTCGACGAGTCAACCTTTGCCCTGAGCGACAAGCTGCTCGACCGGGCCAACGTGATCGAGCTGACCAGCGTCGACCTGGCTGCCTGGCGCGCCCAATATCGTGGTATTGTAGATGAGACGGCCTGGAATGTGCTGGTGGCCGCCCAATCGATCCTCAGCGAGATTGCCCAGCCGTTTGGCTACCGCACGATCGAGGAGATCGGCCGCTATCTTGAGGGCGCCAGCGGGGTGATCGAGCCAGCCACCGCGCTGGATCTGCAGATCAAGCAAAAGATTCTGCCCAAGCTGCGCGGCGAGGACACGCCGCGCCTGCGCAAGGGGCTGCGCGATCTGGCCGGCCTCCTGGCGGGATACCCGCAGTCGCTGGCCAAAGTTCAGGCGATGCTGGCCCGGCTGGAGCGCGAAGGCTATACCGACTTTTACTAAATTTTAGCAAGCTATAACGTATGTTGATGGGCTGCGTTCATCAACGTACGTTCTACTTCATGAGCATATGACAGAACGCATTGGCATTCTTGGTGGTGGACAGTTGGCGCGGATGCTGCTCCAGGCAGCGATTCCGCTTGGCGTTGAGGCGACCGTGCTGGCCGCGCAGGCCGATGAGCCGGCGGCCCTGGTGGCGCGCAATCTGGTGGTTGGCGACTGGCACGACGTGGCGGTGCTCGACCAGTTTGCCGCCCAGGTTGATGTTGTCATCCTGGAGAACGAGTTTGTCGGCGCGGCCAAGCTGGAGCACCTGGCCCGCCGCCATCGACGGCTGGTGCCGGGGGCGCACACACTGGCCCTGATCGAGGACAAGGCCGCCCAGAAACAGGCGCTGGCTGATGCCGGCCTGCCAGTGCCGCCGCTGGCGATCATCGATCACCCCGACGATCTGACCAGCCTGGGCGAGCAGTGGGGCTGGCCGATTATGCTCAAGACCCGGCGCAACGGCTACGACGGCAAGGGCACGGCCAAGGTTGACAACGCCACGTGTGCCGAGCTGGCCTGCCGCTCGCTCGGCTGGCCGAGCAACCCGCTGTACGCCGAGGCATGGATTCCCTTCACAACCGAGCTGGCCACGCTGGTGATCCGCTCGGTCACCGGCGAGGAGTGTGTCTACCCGGTGGTCGAGACCATTCAGCCCACCGGCGTATGCCGGGTGGTCCGCGCCCCGGCGCCCTACGCCGCCGAGGTCATCAGCGAGGCCACGCGGATCGCCCAGGCGGCCGCGCAGGCGGTTGGCTCGCTGGGCATTCTGGCGGTCGAGATGTTTCTGACCAGCGCTGGCCGGGTGCTGATCAACGAGCTGGCGCCGCGCCCGCACAACTCCGGGCACTACTCGATCGAGGGCTGCTACACCTCGCAGTTCGAGAACGCCATTCGGGCCGCGCTCGGCTGGCCGCTCGGCGACCCCGGCCTGCGCCACCAGGCGGCGGTGATGGTGAATATCCTGGCACCCTGCCAGCGCCAGATCGACTCGACCGTGATCGCCCCGGCGCTGGCCCATCGCGGCGTCCACGTCCACTGGTACGACAAGCGCATGGCCCGCGTCGGCCGCAAGATCGGCCATATCACCGCCGTCGGCGCGGATCTGGCCGAGGTCGAGGCCCGCGCCCAGTCGGCGGTCGATGGGCTGGAGCACACCATGCAGACCGGGCACGAGTAAGCATCTAAGGAGTTTTAGCGATGAATCCACTGGTTGGGATCGTCATGGGCAGCGACTCGGACCTGCCAACAATGCAGGCGGCGGCGCAGATCTGTGCGGAGTTTGGCGTGGCCTATGATCTGCGGGTGGTTTCGGCCCACCGCACACCGGTTGTAATGGCCGACTACGCCCAGACCGCCCACCGGCGCGGCCTCAAGGTGATTATCGCAGGCGCCGGCGGGGCGGCCCATCTGCCGGGAATGATCGCGGCGCACACTCCCCTGCCTGTCATCGGGGTGCCGGTGCCAATCGGCCCGCTGGTTGGCGTCGATGCGCTGCTGGCGATTGTCCAGATGCCCGGCGGCGTGCCGGTGGCGACGGTGGCGATTGGCCAGGCCAAAAACGCCGGCCTGCTGGCGGTGCAGATCCTGGCCACCAGTGACGCGGCGCTGCTTGAAAAGCTCCTGCAGTACAAGCAGGCGCTGGCCGAAGAGTCGCAGGCGAAAAACGAGCGACTCCAGCTGCAGATCAACCCATAGCCTTTAGCAAGGCATGTCAAAGAGGCCCACACCGCTGGTGTGGGCCTCTTTGACATGGATTTTGCCGAACGGTTAGCGCTGGATCAGCGGCATATACACCGTCGGTAGGCCAATAATCACCGTGATCGATGTCTGGACCTCGGCACCAGCGCTATCGGTGGCGGTGAGCGTGATCACGTGGCG
The DNA here is from genome assembly GCA_013813565.1 of Herpetosiphonaceae bacterium. Taxonomy (GTDB): domain Bacteria; phylum Chloroflexota; class Chloroflexia; order Chloroflexales; family Herpetosiphonaceae; genus JACCRK01. The sequence goes on along the minus strand of JACCRK010000413.1, from coordinate 9,264 downwards.
GCCGGCGGACAGGGACTGTGTGGCAATCTCCTGCCCCGTCCCCAGCGACCCGTCACGATCCGACGACCAGGCCAGGGCGGCATCGTCCAGGCTGCCATCCTCCCAGTCGGTGGCGTTGGCCTCCAGCAGCAGCAGCTCGCCTGGGTTGAAGCGGGCCTCGGGCAGTGGGCTGATAATCGTCGCCGAGGGCAGGTTGTTGGCCAGAATAAGCGCGGTCGTGGTGGTATCCTCGCCGGTGTTGAAGCCATCGCTGACCACAACTTTGAGCTGGCCGCCAGTGCCGCCGGGGATCGACTGGAGCATCTCGCTGGTGAGGGTCAGCGCGGTGGTGGGCGTGTCAAACTCCAGCGGAAACCAGCGGGTGCCATTGTCGGGGCTGTAGAGAACCGTCGACCACAGCGCGGCGCTGTCGGCGTCCTGGGCGCTCCAGCGGAGCACATCGCCGGGCTGGAGGGTTCTGTTCAGCGGCTCGCTGATGGTGGCCGTTGGCGCAGCAGCTGTGCGGACGCGCTCGGCCACGGTGACACCATTGCGCAGGATCCGCAGGCGCTGGCTGTTGGCGGGGAGCGGAAGCAGATCAGCAAGGCCGGTGGTTGCCGCGCCATCGTGGCTGGTGTCGTTGAAGGCCACCGTCTGGCTGTAGACGGTCGATCCGGCGGCATCAATGATGGCAATCCGCCAGTCGTTGACGGCGGCGGTGTGAACGTGGTTGCTGCCATCGGCGTGCTGGTGGGTGGTGGATGGCGCGCTGGCGGACTCCTCGATGCGGCGCTCGATCGTCTCCTGCAACAGGCCGGGTGTCACCACCGTGCGCAGATAAAACGGATTGAGCTCGACCGCGCCGGTGCTATCATCGATCACGCCGGCGATCATCAGAAAGTCATCGGCGCTCCGCAGCGCATCGACTGCCGGGCGGGCGGCGGCGGGAACGGTTTCCAGCGCAGCCGCTGGGGCGCTCGGCAGCTCAGCCACGGCAGCCTCGGCGCGATTGGCGCTGGGCGGCCACGAGCACGGCACGCCATAGGTTGGCATCAGCTTACAGTACTCCCAGGGCGAGACATAGTTGGGGGATTTGTAGCCCATCATTGGAAAGCCCAGGGCCGGCCGGGCGCTGGCCGGATCATTGGTGATCACCGTGGGGGCGCTCAGCCCAAAGTACTGATAGTAGACATCCAGCCCGTAGTAGCCGCTGGTGCTGGTGGTAGCCAGCTTGCAGTTGGGGAACGGCCATGGATAGCTGCCGTCGACCTCGCCGCCACTGGACTCGGTGCCGGTGCAGCTGACATGTTTCAATCCTTTGTTGTGGCCAAGCTCGTGGGCCATAATCGCCCCGCCAGTGACATACCACTTGGTGACGTCGCCGGGCGTGTTGTTCATGGTGCCCATGGCGACATGGCCCGGCCGGCGTGCGATGCCAAAGTTGCCCCACTGGGCGTTCAACATGCCATAGTAGTAGGTGTTGTTGGTTGGATCGTCCATCCAGGCCCGCGCCCAGACCAGCCGATCAAGGATGCGCGACTTATCTTTTTCAACCGAGTTCGGATACCAGTCATTGCCAAAGGCATGGCCGATCGGCGCAATCGAATCTTTGCGCGCCCAGGCGTTGAGCTCATTAGTCGGATGGTAGCGCAGCACATTCCGAATCATCTGCTCGCATGCCGACTGGCAGGTGTAGGTGCCGCCGTTGCCATGGACATGCAGCGGAACCATCAGCAGATCGATCGACTTGGCGACATTGAACTTCACGGTCTCCGAGCGGGTATCGTTGCCCTGGTTAGTGTCGGAGACCGCGTTATCGTAGTTGACCTCGGCATCGATGCGGATGGTTCCAGTGCGCCAGTTCATCGGCAGCTCGAACCAGAACGAGTCGTTCAGCCGGGAGCGCTGACCACCGCCGGCGATCACGGTCAGCGGATGGTTTTTGGCGTTCAGGGTGCCGATCAGCGTCGCCTGAGATCCAGCCATCTGGTAGACCTTGATCCGGGCGCGGATGCCGGCAACATTGATCCCGGCGTTGTTCTTCGCGTAGACCCGAATGATCGTTCGGCGCTTGGTGATCAGCGGCATGGAGTTGTTCATGTCCTGCACGCCCTGGGAGACTTCAATCCCGGTGACCTGCAGGTCGGCGACTAAGGGTGCGGCCGTGGTCGTGGCCTGTGGCGGCAGGACGAGCGCCAGCAACATGACGCATACGCCCAGGAGTGTGGCAATTGCTTTCAGTTTCATTGATACTTTCCTTATAGCTAGAGTGGGTCCAAACGAGACGGAACGTGAACTAAACGAGATGGGTGCGGCTAATATCTCTGTCCATTACTTCATATGACCTCCGCTGGAAACCCCGTAGCGTGCTGCGGGGAGGAATGCGGCCAAGGTTCCCCTCAGACGATCGTCGGGGTACAAGGAGGCCACGGACTCCTTGTACGTTACGCACGTATGTGCTATTCTTGGATCCACACAATGTCTCGGTGATCCAGTTTTAGGTTGGCAACAGCCACGGTTCGTGGATGCGGTGGAGGTCGGTGCTGGATCAAGGTTGTTGGCGATACCCACCCGCCAATGTCACCCAACCTAGATAGGCCCGCTGGTTTCCCGAGACCAACCAGCACCACGGGCCAATGCGCCGACCGCGGGTCAGGTGCACGCCCACCGCCTTGGCGGGGGGTTGGTGACATGATCTCCTCGCTGAGATTGATCCATCAGTGAAAACCGCAGCATGAACGCAAAAGACCTCTATGACTAGAGGTATACGATACACGAGCGCGTATTCACAAAAGTCTCATCTATGCCCTGGAGAGTCTCGCTTTAGGCCCAAATCCAATCTGGGCTGGCTCGATGCTGGACAGCCGCGCCAATGGGAAGAGGTGTTGTGAGAGGGTTTGAAAGACAGAGGTACCGATCCACGAAGGCACGAAGATCACGAAGGCTCTTTGGTGAGCTACGCTTCGTGCGGGGACCCGCGAGCGGGTGTCGTGTCCTTCGTGGATCAAAAAAGAACTGTTCCGCTACACCGCGCCGCTCCCGGCCACCTGGCGATACACCTCCAGGGTGTTTTGCGCCAGCGTGGCCCAGGAGAAATCGGCGGCCCGGCGCAGGCCACGCTCGCGCAGATCGGCCCGCAGCGCCGGGTCGCGGGCCATGCGCCGCAGCTGCTCGGCCATCCCATCGACATCATCGGGATCGACCTGAATCGCGGCAGCGCCGACCACCTCGGGGATGCTGGTCGCGTTGGTGGTCAGCACCGGGGTGCCCGAGGCCATCGCCTCCAGCGGCGGGATGCCAAAGCCCTCGTAGCGCGACGGATAGACAAAAAACGTCGCGGCGTTATACCACAGCGGCAGATCCTCGCCGGGGACATAGCCTAAAAACTGCACGCTATCGCCCAGGCCAAGCTCGGCGTGGGTGGCGAAGATCTCCTCGAAGTGCCAGCCCTTGCCGCCGCCGATCAGCAGCGGCATCTGGACCTCGGCCCGAACCTTGGCGTAGGCCCGCAGCAGGTTGGGGATATTCTTGCGCGGCTCCAGCGTCCCCAGATACAGCATAAACTGCTCGGGCACGCCCTTGTCACGCCGCCAGGCCGCCAGCTTCGCCGCCGGGCGCGGGCGATACTGCTCGCCGGCCGCATTGTAGGCAATGCTGATTCGGGCAGGGTCGATGCCCAGCCGCTCGACAATCGCCTGCTTAGAATATTCTGAGACGGCGAAGATATGCGCCGCCTGGCGGACCCCCTGGCGGGTTGCGGCGGCCAGATAGCGCCGGTTGGCCTTGCGGTGCGAGCCGGTCACATCCATAAACGCCAGGTCGTGGATTGTCACGATCGTCGGGACTGGGGAGAGCAGCGGCGAGATATTCAGCAGCCCGTGAAACAGGGTCGCTCGCTGCCGGGCCAGCAGCAGGGGCGCCACAAACTGCTCCCAGGGAATCCGATACTTGGGCTTGATCGTCGGCAGCCGCGACTCCAGCACCTGCCAGTTCTCCGGCAGGTCGAGATGCTGGCGGACACCTGGCCCGACGAACAGCGTGTAGCGATTATGCCGATCGAGCTTGGCCAGCTCAAAAATCAGATGGCGGGTGTGGTTGGAGACACCCGCCTGGCGAAATGAGCGGTCGAACGAAAGGAGATGGCCATTGATAGTTAAGTGCATAGGTGTGTATAACCGAATAAAGGAGGAGGGATGCGTTGATTCATCCCTCCTCCTTCACTCAAATTAGCTCCATAAATCCATGTAAAGATCGGCTACTGGCGAGCATAGACGGGCGCTTTGATCATGCCCCAGTCTGCCTTTGGCCAGTAGGACGCCCAGGCCTTGCCGACCACATTCTCCAGCGGCAGCGGGCCCCATCTGCGCGAGTCGCTGCTGTTAGGGCGGTTATCGCCCATCACGAAAATGTGTCCGGGCGGCACCGTGGTATTGCAGACCGACTGAAAGCCATCACAAGTTGTTGGGACCGTCTCCGATAGGTACGATGTCTCATCGAGCAGGACATCATTCACATAAACCTTGCCATTGCGCACCGCCACCGTCTCGCCAGCCACCGCGATCACCCGCTTGATGTAGTCCTTATCCGGCTCATCGTCGGCCGAGTCAGGCGCCAGAAAGACCACCACATCGCCGCGCTGCGGGGATTGAAACGGGTAGACTACCTTGGACGGCAGCGCGCCGCGACCGGGCAGCAGCCGCAGCGGGGCGTTGAGGTCGAAGTGGGTATACACCGCCTTATTGACCAGAATATATTGATCATCGTGCATGGTCGGTGCCATGCTGGCGCCAACAATATTAAAATTCTGTACCAGCCCGTGCACAATAAAGAAGACCAGCAGCACAAAGACCACCGTCTCAACAATTTCTTTAACGACGGCCCGGCCCTTGCGCTGCGGCGCCGCCGCCTCGGCCAGAATATCCTCCTCCTCCGGGATAGCGAAATCATCGGAGGGCGGTGGGGCTGGCTCCAGATGAACAGGCTTGAGAAAATCCGTCTCGGCTGGAGCTTGTGGGTGTTCTAAATGATCGCGCAATGGTGTTGAAGTCATGTATATTCCATACAGTAAAGCTTAATCCTGGTGGGATTCAGCACGCTTAGGGCTGTTGGGCATACGCGGGCGCCTTGATCGTGCCCCAATCTTCTTTTGGCCAGTAGGACACCCAGGCCTTGCCGATCACATTCTCCAGCGGCAGCGGCCCCCAGGCGCGCGAGTCGCTGCTGTTGGGGCGGTTATCGCCCATCACGAAAATGTGTCCGGGCGGCACCGTGGTATTGCAGACCGACTGAAAACCGCTACAGGTCGTCGGGACATCCGCTGCCAGATACGATGTCTCATTGAGCTGGCGGTCGTTGACATAGACCTTGCCATCGGTCACTGTCACCGTCTCACCAGCCACCGCGATCACCCGCTTGATATAGTCTTTATCGGGCTCATCGTGGGCCGAGTCAGGCGCTAGAAAGACCACCACATCGCCCTGCTGCGGGGAATGAAACGGATAGACAACCTTGGACGGGAGCGCGCCGCGACCGGGCAGCAGCCGCAGCGGGGCGTTGAGGTCGAAGTGGGTATACACCGCTTTGTTGACCAGAATATATTGCTGCGTGTGCATTGTTGGAGCCATGCTGGCGCCTTCAATCCGAAAGTTCTGCACTAACCCACGCACAATAAAGAACACCAGTAGCACAAAGACCACGGTCTCAACAATTTCTTTAACGACGGCCCAGCCCTTGCGCTGCGGCGCCGCCGCCTCGGCTAACACGTCATCATCAACGTCATCGTCCGGGCTATCGAAATCATCGGGGGCTGGCGGGGTCGGCTCCAGGCGCACAGGCTTAAGGAAATCCATCTCGGTTGGGGCTTGTGCGCGCTCTAAACGATCGCGTAATGGTGTTGAACTCATTCGTATTCCTTCAGTGAGCTAACCAGCACTGGTCGCTCTACCCATTATAATAGAGCTAAGAACAAAATTCCAATCCCAGCATGGTACTATATGCACAGTGCAATGCTGCTTATCTCTTGAGCAGAAGATGCGCCAGTAGAAGGAGATGATCCATGCGCGTAACAGAGTTGGTATCGCGAACGGAGACAGCACTGCGCTGCGAGGTCTGTCAGTGGCGTTGCATTTTACAGGCCAACGAATATGGGCGGTGTATGGTCCGCAAGCGCGAGGGCGATGCGATTATTCCGCTGAGCGATGGTCTGATCTCAGCCGCGACAATTGGCCCAATTGAGGACTATGGCTTTCGCCATTTTTTCCCTGAGGCCATGGTCTTCGCCGTTGGTGGCTGGGGCTCGCCATTCCCCGCCCACCACGACCATATGCATCACGCCCAGCTGCCCGACGATCCGGCCAAGCGCCGGGCGCTGGACGCAGAGCGGGTGGTTAAGTTTGCCCAGGAGCGGCTGGCGCGGGGGATTATCTGGTCCTACAACGATCCGGTGATCACCCACGAAAGTCTGCTGGAGACGATGCGCCTGGCGCGGGCCGGCAGCCGCATCACCGGGATTGTCACCGGGGGTTTCTGGAGCAAGGCCGCGCTCGATCAGCTTGGTCCGTACCTTGATGGGATCAACTTAATTCTGCATGGGTTCAGCACGAGCAGCTACTACAAACTGACCGGCATCGAGGAGTGGCGCGGCATCCTGGCCGGGGCTGAGCGCGCGGTCAAGCATTGGAACTGCCATCTGGAGATCACCACGCCGATTGCCACCGGCATCAACGATAGCAACACGGAGATTGAAGCGATCGCCGGCTGGATCAAGGGGACCTTTGGGCCGCATATCCCGTGGCGGATCATCCCGGCGCAGGACTCCGATACCAATGCCACGCTGGGCGTGCGCCAACACGCCCAGACTCTGGGACTCCACTTTATCTATGGCTCGGAGGCCAGCGAAACCACCCGCTGTCCCGGCTGTGGCTGGGCCGTGGTCGAGCGCCATACCGGCCAGACCCGCGTGGTTGGTATCACCGATGCTCACTGCGATAACTGTAATGCCGAGGTCTATCTACGCACATCGTTGTTTAAAAAACGCAATGCTTCAAAAGTACACGACTGAGAATGATGAATACTGCTTGGATCGCCCTCGGTTGCTCAATGTTTTTGCGGAGCATCTATGCCTAATACCAAACCGGCCCTGATTGTTCAGCACCCACTGTTGAAGATCGCGCGGATCGCTGTCGAAACCTATGTGCGCGACCATGTCATTATGCCCGTGCCCTTCGCGCTGCCCGACGATCAGGCCACGCCGCAGGGTGCATTTGTCAGTATTGTCGTTCATAAGGAGCTGCGTGGCAGCGTCGGAACCGTGCGGCCAACCCAGCCAACCTTGGCCGGCGAGGTGATCCACAATGCGATTGCCGCCGCCGTCCGCGACCCACGCTTTAGCCCGGTGCGGGCCACGGAGCTGGCCGATCTGAACTATATTATCGATCTGGTCGAGGAGCTGGAAAGCATCGCCGGCGCCGCGCAGCTTGATCCAGCCCAGTATGGCGTGGTGGTGCGGGCCGGGCGCCGGATGGGGGTGGTCCTGCCACAGATCAGTGCAGTCAACACGATTGGGGCCCAGCTTGAGCTTGCCCTGCGCAAAGCGGGTATCGATTCAGCCGAGCACTATCGCCTGGAGCGCTTTTGTGTCCAGCGGCTGGTGCCGGCATCAGGAGACTATCAGCAAACTGTCAGTTAAAAGCAAGCTATAGACATTCATAGGTTAACATTCGGTGCGTATAATGCGTTTAGCTTTATGGCACAGCGTTTGCTTTATCCCTCAACGCTGTATCAAGAGACCTGGCCCGACCTTAATCTCAACAACTAGTAGGAGACGCACCATGTTAACGATCTTTTTCTGGGCCATCATGTTACTCTGCTGTGCAATTATCCCGGTGTGGATTGGTCTGCGCGACTATACGCAGAATAATTGACCTCAGCAGCGGCTGGACGTATACTAGCATCATATATCGCTGAATGACGGACGCGGGAGAGTATCACGCCGTGATCGCCGACGAAGCAAATACGTGATCCGGCCGGACTCGTATGAACCTTTCAGGCCCCCCAACCGCGCCCCGACAGCCCTCTGGAGAGCAAGATTCACTTGCACCGATGGAGTAACCCTCGCGGGGAATCTCTCAGGTAACCGGACAGAGACAAGGCACGCATGCCTTGTCTTTTTGTTTTTAGGGTGTCCCAGCATGGATGTTCGTCTGATTATCTCACCGCCGCTTGATGGCCCAACCAACATGGCGCTTGATCACGCGCTGGCCAGGTCGGTCGGCGCCGGGCAAGCCCCGCTCACGCTGCGCCTGTATCGCTGGCGCCCGGCCTGTCTCTCGCTGGGCTACTTCCAGCGGCTGCGCGAGATCAAGCTGGCGGCCTGTCAGGCGGCGGGAGTCGATGTCGTCCGCCGACCAACCGGTGGCCGGGCCATTCTGCACGCCGATGAGCTGACCTACAGCCTGGCCGCGCCCGCCACGCATCCGCGCTTGAGCGGCCGCGTGCTCGACTCGTACCGGGTGATCAGCGCCGCGCTGCTGGCCGGGCTGCAGCAGCTTGGGGTGGCCGCCGAGTGGGCCGCCACCGCCGCCGCCGGCGCTACGTCGGCGGCCTGCTTCGACACCCCGGCGGACTATGAGATCACGGTCGCCGGGCGGAAGCTAGTCGGCAGCGCCCAGACCCGCACCAGCGGCGCGATCCTCCAGCACGGCACCCTCCTGCTCAGCGCCGATGTCGATCAGCTGTATGCGCTGCTCGATCTGCCCGGCCTCAGCGCTGCCGACCTCGCCGCCCGCATGATCGCGCTGGACGAGGCCAGCGGGCGCTCGATCAGCTTTGAGCAGGCGGCCGAGGGGCTGATCGCCGGCTTCACGCAGGCCTGGGGCGCCAGCTTTGCCCGCTCCGCGCCAACCGCCGCCGAGTGGCAGCTCGCCGAGCAGCTGCGCGCCGACCGCTACGCCAACCCCGCCTGGACCGAGCGGCGCTGAGAGCCGGGGGTCGGGGGTTGGGGAGCGGGGGTCGGAGGTCGGGATGGGCGCGTTCTGCTCGAATAGCCCTGTTGGTTCATCCCTGAACGCTCATTGGATACATTCACCACCCACAATTCACTCACAAACTAAATTTTAGGGGGTCCAGGGGGATGAAAACCCCCTGGGTTTCCCTCCGGAGGAGCTGACTGGGGGAGGTATGGGTAGGGTTTGGAGCAGTGGAAACGCGCACAAGGTTCTGGCATCATGGTGGTGTTGAATCAGCCAATCATGCCGGAGGATCTCATGCGCGTTCCCCCAGAATTGT
>JACCRK010000405.1 GCA_013813565.1 Herpetosiphonaceae bacterium | reverse complement strand
CTCGGCGCGGTGCTGCGCCGCCGTAGGTAAGCCCAAGCCCATCTCGATAAGCAACTACTCGATCGCCCACCTCGTGCGGGGACCCGCATGCCGGGTGGCGTGGCCTTCGTAGACCATCCGTACCCCTACTCGGTGCTGCCAATATAGACCGTCGCACCGCTGGCCAGGGTGGAGTCCGCGCAGGCCTCGGCGATCGCCAGGGCAAAATCCTCCACGGTTGGCAAAGCCCCGGCCTGCTCACGGCGATATTCGATCAGGCCGGGCTGGGCGCGGGCCATCAGCTTCGGCGTAATCGTGCCCTCGATCAGATCCCCGCTGACCACCACGAGGCTAATCCCCCGCTCGGCCAGCGCCGGAATGCGCGAGCGCAGGGCCTGCTCGCCGGCGTGCTTGCTAGCCGCCACGGTCTCGTAGCCGGCATAGACCGGCTTCTGGCCATAGAAGTGAGCCAGATGGCTGGTGATAAACACAATCCGGCCCCCATCGACCAGCAGCGGCAGAAATGCCTCAACCAGCCGCTCCTGGGCCACCTGATTCAGCTGCATGGCATAGTCGGCGGATTTATTTTTCTCCAGGCCGCCGCTGGCATTCAGCACCAGCCTATCCAGCCGCCCAAACTGTTTGGCCACTGCGGCGACCATCGTCTGCACATCCGCCGCTGCGGTGATATCGGCCTGGGCCAGCAGCGTCCGGCGGCCGATCGCCAGCACGCCATCGGCGACCACCTGCGCCCGTGGCCCCTTGCTGCGATAGTTGATCACCACATCGGCGCCACGCTCGGCGACCATCCGCACAACACTGGCGCCAATCCCCCGCGAGGCCCCGGTGACCAGCACAACTTTTCCCGCTAGTGAGTCCATCGATCTTCCTTTATCTACGATTTCAGAAGCGTAGTATACCAATGTTGCGGCAATCCCCGCCGCTCCAGGCCGCAACATCAGCCCAGTGACGCACATGGTACAATTGGGTGGAGCGCTTGCGATTCTGAACAATCGTGGGGTGCTTTCACCACGCACGATTTAACCACAAACTCCATTTTAGGGGGTTGCAGGGGGATGAAAAACCCCTGATGGTGCCCAGCGGAGGGGCCGGGTGCCCATTGGGCGGTGGTGGCGAATCAAAAGCAACCACCGATCCATGGGAGACTGCATAAGCCCTGACCCAGAACTTACCACCTCACATTTTTTGGCTACATACGCTGGTATTTTGGCTGATCTGACGATTATTTTACCTACATAGGGGGCTAACAACGATGTTTAATCCCGAGAAACTCAACGAGCTGCGCGCCGCCCAGGCCGAGTGGGAGAACAACACCCTTAACCCGATTCTGGCGAAAACACCGGAGCGCCAGAACGAGTTTATCACCGTCTCCAGCGAGCCGATCGAGCGTCTGTACACCCCGCTCGACCTCGCCGACACCGACTTCGCCAAAGATATTGGCTATCCCGGCGAATACCCGTACACCCGCGGCATTCACCCGACCGGCTATCGCGGCAAGCTCTGGACGATGCGCATGTTCGCCGGCTTTGGCACCGCCGAGGAGACCAACGCCCGCTTCAAGTATCTGCTGACCCAGGGCCAGACCGGCCTCTCGACGGCCTTCGATATGCCGACGCTCTACGGCCGCGACACCGACCACCCGCTGGTCGAGGGCGAGTTCGGCAAGTGTGGCGTGGCGGTCTCGTCGCTGGCGGATATGGAGATTCTGTTCGACGGCATCCCGCTCGATCAAGTCACCACGTCGATGACGATCAACTCACCGGCCGCGATGATCTGGGCGATGTACATTGCCGCCGCCGAAAAGCGCGGCATCCCACGGGCCAAGCTCGGCGGAACCCTGCAAAACGATATTCTCAAGGAGTACGCCGCCCAGAACGAGTACATCTACCCGATCGCGCCGTCGATGCGGCTGGTGGTCGATACGATGGAGTTCGCCGCCACCGATATGCCGCGCTGGAACCCGGTCTCGGTCAGCGGCTACCACATCCGCGAGGCCGGCGCGACGGCGGCCCAGGAGCTGGCCTTTACGCTTGGCGACGGCCTGGCATATGTCAAGGCCTGTCTGGCCCGTGGCATGAAGATCGATGACTTTGCGCCGCGCATCTCGTTCTTTTTCAACGCCCACAACGACTTCTTCGAGGAGATCGCCAAGTACCGCGCCGCCCGCCGGATCTGGGCGCGCCAGATGCGCGAGGTGTTTGGGGCCAAGAATCCGCGCTCGTGGTGGATGCGCTTCCACACCCAGACCGCCGGCGTCTCGCTGACCGCCCAGCAGCCTGAGATCAACATCGTGCGGGTGGCGGTCCAGGCCCTGGCCGCAGTCATGGGCGGCACCCAGTCGCTGCACACCGACGGCATGGACGAGGCGCTGGCGCTGCCCTCCGAGAAAGCCGTGACCATCGCCCTGCGCACCCAGCAGATCATCGCCGAGGAGAGCGGGGTCGGCAACACCATCGATCCGCTCGGTGGATCGTACTTCGTCGAGGCCCTGACCAACCGCATGGAGGCCGAGTGTCTCGACTACTTCCGCCGCATCGAGGACCAGGGCGGCATGGAGGCGGCCCTGGAGAAAGGCTGGATCCAGCAGCAGATCGCCGACTCGTCGTATCAGTTCCAGAAGGAAGTCGATAACCATATCCGCGGCTTTGTCGGCGTGAACAAGTACAGCGTGCCCGAGCCAATCGAGATCCCGCTGCTCCAGATGGACCCGCAGGGCGAGGCCAAGCACATGGCCCGGCTCAATGGGGTGCGCAGCGAGCGCGATGCCGACCGCCACGCCGCCGCCATGGCCACGTTACGTCAAGCCGCTCTGGGCGATCACAACCTGATGGAGCCAATTCTCGAGGCCGTGCGCTCCTACGCCACGCTCGGTGAGATGTGCGACGTGCTCCGCGAGGTCTTTGGGATCTATCAGGAAGTGATGGTCGTCTGATCTGAGGCATCAAAAGGATCCGGCCTCGACAGATTCAGCCACGATCACATTGCCTTCTAGGGATTATTCTCAGTATGAGAGTCCTAACACTAACTGAAATACATCCACCAACTAAATTTTAGGGGGTGCAGGGGCTTTAGGGGGTAGGTTTTTAAAAGGACGCACGCCCGATCCGAATCCGGTAGCATGGATGTGTTGAGCATACCCTACCACCGGAGGTGAATCATGGCGCACGCAGAAGGAT